>SPCO01000028.1 GCA_004525275.1 Thermomicrobiales bacterium
GCAAAGGCGGCCTGTTGGTCCGGCGCATCGTCCGAACGCGAGAAGCGCCGGCGTGACAGCCGCAGGTACCAGGTCGACAGCCCGTCGAGGTAGACCGACAGCGCGCGCGTCGCCCCAACGGCGTCGAAGGCCGCCAGGCGGGCCTCGACCGCGGCCGCGGTGGCCGCTGCCCGCGACAGGATCCAGCGATCCAGGATCGGCCGTTCATCGGGCCGTGGGGCTCCGTCGGCCGGCGTCCAGCCCGCCAGTCGAGCGTAGGTGATGAAGAACGAATGAACGTTCCACAGGATAAGCAGCTCGCGACGCGCCTCGTCAGCCGCATGCCACCCAAAGAGGACGTTCTCCTCTGGACGAGCCTTGGCGAACATCCAACGCATGACGTCCACGCCCATCCGGTCGGCGGCCTCGTCGAACTCGATGGCGTTGCCCCAGCTCTTGTGCATCTGGCGACCGTCCTCGGCGATGACGAGCGCGTAGCCGAAGATCGTCTTGAACGGCGCTTCGCGACGCAGGACGGTGGACATCGCCAGCATCGAGTAGAACCAGTTTCGGAACTGACCGGGAAAGCTCTCGGTGATGAAGTCGGCGGGGAACCATCGCGACCAATATTCGGGATCCTCACGGTGATGGAGCGTCGAAAATGGCACGATCCCGGCGTCGAGCCATGGATTGCCGACATCCTTGATCCGCTCGACGGGAGCACCGCAGCCAGGGCAATCGATCTTGACGGCATCGACGTAGGGGCGGTGCGGAGTGTGCCCTTCGAAGGAGTCCCAGCCTTCGACCGCCCTGTCCTTCAACGCATCGCGACCGCCGATGACCTCGACCGTCCCGCACGCTGCGCAGTCGTAGATCGGGAGCGCGAGCCCCCAGTAGCGCTTCTTGCTGATCATCCAGTCGTGCATGTTGCGCAACCAGTCGAGCTCGCGCTCGTAGCCAAAGTCCGGGATCCACCGGATCTCGTCGACGACGTCCATGATCTGGTAGCGCAGGCTGGCATCGACCTGCTGCGTGGTCAGCGTCTCACGTGGTTGGTCGTACAGCTCACCCATGCTGATGAACCACTCGTCGACCAGCCGAAAGACGAGCGGGGTCCCGCACCGCCAGCAGTGCGGATAGCGGTGGTTGATCGTCTCCAGTCGCTGGAACCGCCCCTCTCGCTTGAGGTGCTCGATGATCGGCTCGGCGACGTCGCGAACGTCGCGCCCCGAATACGGCCCGAAACCGTCGACGAAGATGCCGGCCTCATCGAGCGGGGCCACGACCGGCAGGCCCAGCGTCTTGCCGAGCTGGAAGTCCTCGGTCCCACAACCTGGTGCGATGTGGACGATCCCGGTGCCCTCGTCCTCGCCGACCTCGCTCCAGGCGACGACCCGGTGCTCATATGGCCCGCCGGCAGCCTCGGGGCCGCTCGAAGCGTCGGCGGAGAAGGCGGCCTGAACGGCCGGCAGATCATCGAATGGACCGGCGTACCGCCAGCCCACCAACTCCGACCCATCGACCTCGTCGAGCACCTCGAACGGCCCATCGAGCGCGGCCTTCAAGGTCCCCTTTCCGAGCCAGAACACGTCATCGCGTTGCCTGACCCGAACGTAGCGGACGCTCGGACCGACCGCGGCTGCCACATTGGACGTGAGCGTCCAGGGTGTCGTCGTCCAGACCAGCAGCGCTTCGCCCGGCCGATCGAGCAGTGGGAACCGAACGGTCAAGCCCGGGTCGTCCCGATCCTGATAGCCCTCGTTCATCTCGGTCTGCGACAGCCCGGTCCCGCAGCGAGCGCACCAGGGC
The DNA here is from genome assembly GCA_004525275.1 of Thermomicrobiales bacterium. Classification (GTDB taxonomy): domain Bacteria; phylum Chloroflexota; class Limnocylindria; order Limnocylindrales; family CSP1-4; genus SPCO01. The sequence goes on from SPCO01000028.1 coordinate 1,789, forward strand.
ATCGTGTCGTGGCCCTTGTACAGCCAGCCCCGCCGGTGACATTCGGCCAGGAACCCCCAGATCAGATCGTTGTTCTCGTTACTGAAGGTGAAATAGCTGCCGCCGGTATCGGCCATCCCGAGGCGACCGATCAGCATCTCGGCCGTGTCCGTGACCGGCCCGTTCGACCCATCGATCGTCACGACCGTCGATGGGTCGGCGCCGAGCACGTCGGACAACCGTCGCAATTCGTGCGGGTCGTTCCACTCCATCCACATGCCGAGGCGGATCGATTGCTCCGTCTGTCGGGCGGCGTAGGTCAACACCCGCTGCTTGCAGAGGGCCACGAAGGGGCCGATCCCGAAGGTCTCGATGTCGCGCTTGGAGGTGAACCCCAGGTCCCGCTCGACATTGACCTCGACCCACAGCCCCTGGCAATCAAAGCCATTCTGGTAGCGCTGATCCTCGCCGAGCATCGCGTGGAACCGCTGGTACAGGTCCTTGTAGGCCCGGCCCCAGGCGTGATGCACGCCCATCGGGTTGTTGGCCGTGATCGGCCCGTCGAGGAAACTCCACCGGGGACCACCGGCGTTCTGGGCTCGAAGCCGGGCGAAGGTCTGCCGTTCTCGCCACAGCTCCAGGATCTCGTATTCCTGGGCAACAAAGTCCGGCTTCGAATTGACGGATCGGAACATTCTGCCTCGGGAGACTGGCCGGGATGTGGTCGCACGCGGGGGCCGTGGCGCACGAGTGCTTGATTCGATGGGTCCGAGTATCCTACCCGCGATGCACGAACCTGAGGGTGTGCGAGCGCGCACGCGATCGCCTTTTGCGGCGGCTTTCCTTTCGTTGATCTTTCCCGGATTGGGCCAGCTCTATGCCGGCGCGCCGCTGCGCGCCCTGGCCTTTGCGACCGGGCCGATCCTGGCCCTGGCCCTGGGTGCCGGGCTGGTCCTGCGCCTGGACCGGATCGCGCTGCTCGGCTTCGTCATCGACCCAGCCGTTCTCAATGCCATCTTCTTCGTCAATCTCGGCGTATTGGTTTACCGGCTGGTCGCGATCATCGACGCCTATCGGGTCGCGGCCTACCTCAATACGGCAACGGCTTCCGCCACGGGCAGCCCTCGTTCCGCGCGCAGCCCGCTGGCCCGTGATCCGCTACCGATCGCCGGACTGATCGCGATCGTCCTGGTCATGGCCGGCAGCCATGTCGTCGTTGCTCGCTACGACACACTCGCCCAGGACTTCCTGAGTGACGGGTGCATCTTCCTGAGCGACACGTCGGACGACTGCGAGCTCGATGCCAGCCCAACGCCTGGCTCAACAGGCACGGCGACCGCACCGGGCACGCCGGCCGCGGTGGGATCGCTGGAGCCGACCCTCTCGCCCGAGCCACAGAGCACCCCTGTGGGGAGTGCCCTGCCCGCCGTCTCGATCCCGCCCTGGGACGGCAAGGAGCGTCTCAACATCCTGCTCATCGGGGCCGACCAGCGACCAGATGAGGGGACGTTCAACACGGATACATTGATCGTCGTCTCGATCGATCCGAAGACCAAGCAGGTCACGATGTTCACGCTCCCACGCGACACCGTGGATGTCCCGACACCGCCCGGCCCGGCGCGCTCCGCCTTCGGATCCGTGTATAGCCAGAAGATCAACGCGTGGTGGACGTCGATCCGCCTGCGAGACGATCTGTTCCCCGGCACCAAGAAGACGCGCGGCTACAACGGCCTCAAGGCCATCATGGGCAATCTCTACGGCTTGGACGTCAAGTATTTCGTCGAGGTCAACTTCGACGGCTTCAAGCAGATCGTGGACAAGATGGGCGGGGTCACGGTCAACGTGCAGGTCCCGGTCTCCGACGATCGCTATCCGGGCTCCGAGGGTCGGTTGCGACGCCTGTACATCCCGAGTGGGATCCAGCACATGAATGGTGGCGAAGCGCTCCGCTATGCCCGATCGCGCCACGGCTCGAACGACTTCGATCGCGGTGCCCGCCAGCAGCGGATCCTTCTTTCACTGCGTGAGCAAGCCGACCCCCAGGCCCTCATCCCGAGGCTGCCCGATCTCATCAACGCCCTGAAATCGGCGGTCTCGACCGATATCCCGGCCAACCAGCTCGCTCCCCTGCTCGGGCTGGCGTCGGAGATCGACACCAAGGACATCCAGTCCTATGTGTTCACCCCGCCGTACTACCAGACCGAATACCTGTCCAGCCCGCGCGGCTACATCATCGTGCCCAACCTCAGCAAGATCCGGGCCGCCGTCCGCGACGCCTTCTCGGCGGATCCGCCCGACGAGGCCCTGCGCCAGGACCTGGCCGAGGAGCGCGCGGGGGTCTGGGTGCTCAACGGCACGAGCGACAGCGGGCGCGGGACCCGGCTGGCCGGCTACCTCGACTATCACGGACTCGCCGCCTCTGCCCCGCGCCAGAAACCACCGGGCGCCGTGCCGGGGAATACCAAGATCGTCGTGTACAACGGCGCCGAGGCGCGGCTACCCGACTCGATCGCCTATCTCGAAGAAACGTTCGGCGTGACCGTGACTCTCGCCGATGACCCGGCCATCCGGACGGATATCGTCGTCACAGTCGGCCGGTCGACACCGGACCTGACCGCGCCGCAGGTGAACTAGCGGGCGATCCGCCGACCTACTCGATCGGGGTGAGCCAGTGCGAGTATTCCGGCAGTCGCCCGCGCACGGCATCGAAATAGCGGTCGCGCACGAGACGCCCGATCGGGCCGATGGCCCCGGAGCCGACCGGTCGGTGATCGACCTCGATCACGGATGAGATCTGAACGCCGGTGCCGCACAGGAACACCTCATCGGCGACGTACAGCTCGGAGCGATCGATCGAACGGATCTCGACCGGGATCCCCTCGATGGCCAGGAGTTCCATCACCGCCTTGCGCGTGACACCTTCGAGCAGGTCGTCGCTGACCGGCGGGGTGAGCGCCACGCCGTCACGGACGACGAAGAGATTGGCCGCCGAAGCTTCATTGACGTGGCCGTCCGCGGTGAGCACGATCGCTTCGTCAAAGCCATTGAGCTCAGCTTCCGTCTTCTGAAAGGCCATGTTGACGTAGCCACCCACGATCTTGCCTCGTGCCGGCAGCGCCTCGTCAGCATTGCGCCGCCAGGTCGAGGTCATGACCCGGACGCCGGAATCGGTGTCGAGGTAGTCCCCGAAGGGCACGGCGATGATGTATAGCTCGTTGTCCAGCTCGTGCAGCCTGACCCCGATGGCCAGGGTCGACTTGTAGAAGGACGGCCGGATGTAGACATCCTGGCGGAAGCCGTTGCGCCGGACGGTTTCGACGATCAGTCGGATCAGCTCGTCCACCGTCGGGATGTCGCGCATCAGCAGGATCTTGCACGACTGCCGGATGCGCTCCACGTGCTCGCGGAGCTTGAGGCCGTACAACCGCTGCTCGTCCGCGTTCCAATAGGCGCGGATCCCCTCGAAGGTCGCGGTGCCGTACATGAAGGCATGGGTCATGATGCTGACCTTGGCATCGCGCATCGCGACCCAATCGCCCTCGAAGTAGCAGACCAGGTCATCCAGGGATCCAGCCTTCGGGGCGTGGTGGGTGACCGGCGCGGTCGGGCTGTCGGGCTTCTCGGTCAACATGCGGGTGGCTCCTAGATGTGGTCGGGCGCGAGTATATCAGTGGCTCGCCGAGCCTCCGCCGAGGACGCCGCTCACTACGCCGATGACCAGGCCGAGGTACGCCACATAGAACACCCCACCGACCAGCAGGTTCTTGCCATGGAGAACGCCGCGCCGGGCCATCGGGATGAAGATGAAGGCCGACGACAGAAAGGCGATACCCGCCGAGACGAACGCGACGTAGGACCCCTCTTCGGCGACCCATGCACTCGAGGCGAAGACGAGGGCGATCACGGTCGGGATGGTCGATTGGAAGACCATCGCGCCCGTGATGTTGCCCATCGCCAGGGTGTCCTTGCCAGCCCGGACCCAGATGATCGAATTGAACTTCTCGGGCAGTTCCGTTGCGATCGGCGCGATCACCAGCGCCAACAGCACGCCATCGACACCGAACTGGACCGCCAGGTGATCGACTGCGTCGACGAAGAAGAACGCCCCGATGATGATCAGGCCGAGGGCCACGATGACCTGCACGTTGACCACTCGCAGGCGTGGCACGGAAGGATCGGCTTGATGGCCGCCACGATCGAGCCGATGGAACCGGAGGGCGGCGAGGTCGGGGTCGCCTTCCGCCGCGTCCTCGTCGAAATGGCCCTTGACGTACCAGGCGTAGATCCCGATCAGGAGCGCGGCCACGATCCACTTGAGCCAGACCGGTTCGACCGGCAGGAATGCGGCGCCGATCGCCAGTCCGTATGCGATCGCGAAGTAGCGCATGTCATGCGCCAGCACGCCGGTATCGACCCGCATGGTGTCGCCGGTCGGGCGACCGCGGGCCGCCCACAGGACCGCGATCCCGGTCACGAACATGGCCAGGGTGGCCAGCATGAACGGGGCGCCGAGGATCGCGCCGACGCCAACCTCGGTGGATTGCGCGCCACTGGCGAACAGGATCGCGATGATCGGGATCATCGTCTCCGGCAAGGCGGTCCCGACCGCGGCCAACACGGACCCGACCGCTCCCTCGGCAAGGCCGAGTTTGTGCCCGAACCACTCGATCCCGTTGGTGAAGAGTTCGGCCCCCAGGAGGATGACCAGGAAGGCGATCACGAGAACGGGGAGATCCATCGCCTAAACGGTAACAGTTAGCGCCGACACGACCCCGATGACGATGATCACCAGGATCGCGGCTGAGATGGTGACCATCCGCCAATCCGCCTCTGCCGCGTATGCCGCGCCAGCCACGACGACCCGGCCGATCGGGGCCGCGATCACGACGAGAAGGCCAAGCCAAAGAAGCGCCGCCGGATCCAGCCCCTCGAGACCATCGAACAGGGTCTCGAGATCCAAAGCCGGTCCGCCGGCCAGCGGCGAGATGCCGGCCATCACCATCGCCACGATCCCGAGAGCCAGCAGTGCCACGGCGACGTAGGTGAAGCCGATGAGCAAGCGACCGCTGAGTCGCTCCGCGGCGACCGTTCGGGATCGTGTCGGCAGCGTCATGAGCCGACCTGAAGGGCCCGGAGCAGCATCTGGATCCCGGTCCAGACGAGGACCACCACGAACAAGATCCGCAGGTAGCGCAGGTTGACCCGGTGGGCCAGGCGTGAGCCGGCGGTGGCCCCGAGGAAGACCCCGATCGCGGTTGGTCCCGCGACATATGGGTCGATCCCGCCCCGGATGAGATAGATGATCGCGCTGGCCGACGCCGTGATACCGATCATCATGTTGCTCGTCGCCGTTGCGACGCGCAGCGGGACACCCATCGACAAGTGCATGACCGGGACCTTGATGATCCCGCCCCCGATCCCAAGGAGGGCGGAAACGACCCCGGCTCCGGTCGACCCGACGATCCCGCGGCCAAGGTTTCGGACGCGGTAGCCGGGCCCGGACAGACGATCAAGCGTGGTCAGGACCGGGGTCGAAGGGGCCAGGCCCGACGAGTCCACGGATTCGTCGTCATCGGAGATCAGCGTCGGCTCCACCTCCCTGGCGCGGGCCATGGTGACTGCCACGTAGAGCAGCAATCCTCCGAACAGGAGTGAAAGGAGACGCTCGTCGAGCAGGAACGCGATCGACGCTCCGATGAGCGCGCCGATCGCGGTGAACAGCTCGAGGGCCATGCCCAGGCGGAGATTGGCGACATGACGCTCGAGATACACCCCAGCGGCCGCGCTGCTGGTCATGATCACGCAGATCAGCGATACCCCAACGGCCTCGCGCAACGGCAAACCAAACCCGAAGGTCAGGAGGGGCACGATCAGCAGGCCCCCGCCGAGGCCCAGCAGCGAACCGAAGGCGCCGGCGGCGACCCCGCCGAGCATCAACAGACCGATGAGCACGTCACGCCGCCGCGCGCGGCGGCGTCATCATTCGCCGCCCGGCTGAACGGTCAGGGTCGAAGGTGTTGCGGGGCGTACGGGAGCAGGGCGACGTGGCGTGCGCGCTTGAGTGCGACGGACAGCTCGCGCTGGTGTCCGGCGCAGGTCCCGGTCTTGCGACGCGGCTCGATCTTGGCGCGCTCCGACAGATAGCGACGGAGGCGGTTGACCTCCTTGTAGTCGATCTGAGCCGTCTTGTCGGCGCAGAAGGCGCACACCTTGCGGCGGCGGCGGTCTCGATAGAAGTCATCGCGCTTCTTTGGGCGGGCGGGAGGTGGCATGCAGTCGGTCTCCTGATCAGAAGGGGAGGTCGTCGAGGTCGGTATCGCCAGAAGGCGGGCGCGAATCTCCACCGGCAGACCCACCGGCGGGGACGCCGGCGAATGCGGCATCGTCATCGCGGCCGCCGCGGCGTTCGAGGCTGATGACGTTATCGGAGATCACGTCGAGAGAAAGTCGCTTCTCGCCGTCCTTGCCCTCGAATTCGCGCGTCTTGAACCGGCCCTCGACGAATACCTTGTTGCCCTTGCGGAGCTGGTCAGCCACGCGCTCGGCGCGATCACCGAAGACGCTCACGCGGTACCAATCCGTGCCCTCATCCTGCCAGCCGCCCTGACCATCCGGCTTGCTGTGGCTGACCGCGACGCTGAATTGGGTCACCGGCTTGCCGGCTGGCGTGTAACGCATCTCCGGGTCGCGACCCAGGTTGCCGATGAGCATGATCTTGCAGAACGCCATGACCTGGACCTCCCGTCAGTCGATGGCGGCCGGAGCCGCCTCGCTCTCGGATTCGTCGATGAATTCGGGCAGGTCCGCCTCGTCCTCGCCGTCGAGGCCGGACGGCAGCTCGTCGTCATCGATATCGTCATCATCCATCCCCTCGGGTCGGGTCGACCTTGTCGGTCGCTCGACGCGGGTGGTGAGGTGCCGGAGGACCTCTTCGGTGATGAGCAAGGTGTGCTCGAGACCGACGATCGCGTCCGAAGGCGCCTCGAAAAGGATGATGTGGTATGAGCCATCCCGATGACGACCGATCGGATAGGCCAGCCGGCGGCGTCCCCAGGGCGCGACCTTCACGATCTGGCCACCAGCGGTGACGATCTGGCGGGTCGTCCGGTCGACGATGCCCTGGATCTTGTCGTCAGCGACTTCGGGGCTGATGACGAGCATGAGTTCGTAGCGGCGCATGCGCGCGAATCTCCTTCCTAAGGGGTTGCCCCGCTGGCGGTCGTCCGGTACGGAGCGGAAAGGACAGGCGCGGAGTCTAGCACGCGGTCACCGTTGTATCCTTCGACCAAGCTCGTCACCAACCAACCCACAGACATTCCCGACAGCGGAGGCTCCGTGCCCGCCAGTACCATCCTCCTCCTTGAATCCGACCCCGGCGTCGGCGCCTCGACCTCTGCGATCCTGACCTCGGCCGGCTACACCGTCAGTCTGACCACTGATTCGGACGAGGCCTTCGCGCACGCCGCGGAACACCAGCTCGTACTCATCGGCGCGACGAGCGGCGGTCGGTCCGCCGTCGATCTGTGCCGGGAGATCCGCGCCACGCCGTCCATGTCGGCGGTGCCGGTCATGTGCGTCAGCGCTACGGACGAAGTCGAGGAGCGCATCACGTTCCTCGAAGCCGGGGCCGATGACGTGCTTGCCCGAACATTCGATGCACGCGAGCTCGAGGCGCGCGTCGAGGCCCTCCTGCTGCGGTTCCAGCGCTCGAGCACCCTGGCGCCCATCGTCACGACGGACGGCATCACGCTCCATCGGGCTCGCCGGACGATCGCGGTGTACAGCCCCAAGGGTGGGGTCGGGACGACGACGATCGCCACGAACATCGCGATCGCGGCCGTGGCCCAGCGACCAGACCGGGTGATCCTTGTCGATCTCGCGCTGCAGTTCGGCGGCGTCGCCACGCTGCTCAACCTCGATCCTCAACAGACCCTGGCCGACGTGGTCCGCGATGACAGTTCCATGCGCGAGCCGGAACTCCTGCGGACCTACGCGATGCGACACGACAGCGGCCTCCATGTCCTCGCTGCGCCGGCCGCACCGGAATCCGCCGAGATCGTCACGCCGGCCCACGTGGCCCTGATCCTCAAGACGCTGCTCGAGGGCTACGACATGGTCGTGATCGACGCAGGGTCGACCCTCGACGAGCGGGCCCTGACCATCTTCGAGGCAGCGGAGGCGGTCCTCCTGCCGATCACGCCCGAAATCGGCGCGCTGAAGGCGATGCATGCACTGCTCGAGTACCTGAGTGAGGCCGGCACGATCGGGCTGAAGTCAACGTTCGTGCTCAACTACCTCTTCGCCCGGGACATCGTCAAGCTCCGCGACGTGGAGAACTTCCTCGGGTCAAAGGTGGCGGTCGAATTGCCGTATGACGCGTTTCTCTACCTGAAGGCCGTCAACGAGGGCATCCCGATCGTGACCGGCGCGCCTCGATCGGTCGCCGCGGAGCGCCTGGTCAAGCTGGCCGCGATCGTCTTCGCGCTTGGCGAACAGGATGTCGCTGTGGCGCCGGTCGCCGCTGCGGTCGAGGAACGGAAGTCGGGCAGTTTCTTCCGACGCCGCCGCTAGCACGGTTCCGACCCACGCGAACATGGATGGAGGCGCCTGAATGGCCACCAAGGATCAGCCCACGTGTGAGGTGTGCGGGCGCGCGATCGAACCTGGTGAGGCCGTGGTCCTCGGGCAGGAGAGCGATGGCGCCACGTTGACCGGGCTACTCGATGCCGGTGCGGACGGGCGTCTTGCGATGTTCCACGAAGAGCATTGGCCCCTGAGAGTCGGCCCGTGGCATGAACGCGATCGCGGCCACGAGCGCTAGCCTGAACAGTCCCCGAGTTCTGCCGACACCTGGGAGCAAGTTCGCCCGGTCACGAACGGCGCCATTCCCCCGTGCTTGTCGTATCTGACACGATGAACAGGAGGA
>SPCO01000030.1 GCA_004525275.1 Thermomicrobiales bacterium
CCGGCAAGGTCGGCGGCTCGTGGCCGGACGAGATCCTGGTGCTTCTCGGGTTCTCTGGGCGGGGCGACAAGGACCTCGCCGCGCTCGAACGGTTTGCGGATGTCGAACCGTGGGAGAGCGTCCGATGACGCCCGCCCCAGGGGACGTGGCCCCCGACGTCGGCACGAACGGCACCGCCGGCGCGATCCGGATCGTGGCCGCCTTCGCCCGAGCGCAGCACGACGGCCGCGCAGCACTCATCCCCTACGTCGTCGCGGGATATCCGGACGCGGATACGAGTTTCGGGGTGGCGCTCGCCGCGGCGGATGCCGGTGCGGACCTGCTCGAGGTCGGGCTGCCGTACTCAGACCCCCTGGCCGACGGGGCCACGCTGCAACGAGCGTCCGGGGTCGCGCTCGGCGCCGGCGCGACGCTGGAACGCTCGCTCCGGCTCATCGAGCGGATCGGGACCGCCCGGCCGGATCTCCCGGTGGTCCCGATGGGGTATGCAAACCAGGTCATCGGTGGCGGCGACGGCGAGGTCGTGGCCAGGCGTCTGGCCGGAGCTGGAGCGGCCGGCTTGATCGTCGCCGACCTCACCCCTGACGAGGGAGCACCGTTCGAAGCCGTTGCTCGAGCCGTCGGGCTGGCCGTCGTCTACCTGGTCGCGCCCACCACCCCGGCGGACCGGCGAGCGGTCGTGGCGGCCCGCAGCGGCGGCTTCCTCTATTGCGTCTCGCTGGTCGGGGTCACCGGCGCCCGGGCGTCGCTGCCCGCGAGCGTCGGCAAGCTCGTTCGGGACGTGCGCGCCGTGTCTCCTGTCCCTGTCGCGGTCGGTTTCGGGCTGAGTCGCCCGGCGCACGTCCGGGCGATCACGAAGGCTGGCGCGGACGGCATCATCGTGGCTTCTGCGCTCGTGGACGCGCTCGGTCCAGATGGCCGTGACATCGCTCGGCTTCGTCGACTCGTTGGTGAGCTCCGCGCAGCAACCGTTCGGATCGCGCCAGCGTGATGTTCGGTGTCGGGCGAGTCGCCGTCTCTATCGAGTCCACGCCCAAGAAGGCGTTCGCCAGCGCGGCCGATTGGCCTGGTTGGGCACGCGCCGGCAGGACAGAGGAGCAGGCGCTCGAGGCGCTGGCGGACTACGCGGTTCGATACGCGGCGGTCGCCGATCTCGCCGGCGAACCGTTCGCTCCCGCGTCCTACGAGATCGTCAACCGGGTGACCGGAGGGGCGAGCACCGATTTTGGCGTCCCATCGGCGATCACCGACCTTGACCGGCGACCCGTGACGGCCACCGAGGCCGAGCGTCGGGCCAACCTGGCTGACGCTGCGTGGGCCGTATTCGATCGAATCGCGGTCGGCGGCCCTGCGGAGCTCAGGAAGGGCCCGCGGGGCGGCGGTCGGGACCGCGACAAGATGATCGGACACGTCATCTCGTCGGATCACGCGTACGCCCGCGAGATCGGCCATCGGGGTCCGGAGCCGGAAGCCCACGATCGGGCTGCGATCCGGGCGGAGCGTGACGGCGTGCTCGAGATCCTTCGCCGACCGTCCGACGGTGCGGCCCTGGCCGGTCGCAGGTGGACGACCCGTTATGCAGCGCACCGGATCGCCTGGCACGCCCTCGATCACGCGTGGGAAATGGAGGACCGCGCGGTTCCCGGCTGACGAGATACGTCTGAGATACGTGGCAGCCGAGTGCGGCCTGCCATCGTCGCATCCATGTGGCTCGACCCGTTCGTGGTCGAACACTGCCGGATCATTTGGAGTGATGACAGCGGGTCGGACGGCGACACGCGATGGTCCACCGTTCAGATGTGGGCGCTCACGGATCCGTATGGAAGAGGCGCATCACCTGGTCCGCCGCGATCGGCCGACGAGTTCTTATGAGGCCGACCGCCGCGGCGGACTCGCCGATCAGCTCGTCGGCGGCTCGACCGGACGCGCGTAGATCGCGAACGGACGTGTCGCTGTCGGCCTTGGACAGCTTGCGACCGTCCGGACGCCGCACGAGTGGGTGATGGGCGAACGACGCCGGCCGAGCACGACCCAGCAACCGACCGAGTCTGATCTGGGCCGCCGTCGCTCCAAGCAGGTCGCGCCCGCGCACGACCAGGTCGATCTCTTGCCGGAGGTCATCCACGACCACCGAGAAGAAGTAGGTCCAGTTGCCTTCACGGGCTCGGATCGGTGGGTCGCCGTGCGACGCCACCGCGTCCGTGCATGGTCCGACGAGCGCGTCCATCCACGACTCGGATCCACCACCGAGTGCGACGCGAAGCGTCGGCCCGTCGATCGCACGTTGCCGGCAGGCACCCGGACAGCCAGGACCGCGCCACGCCTTGCCCCGCTCAGCGGCCCAGCGCTCGAAGGTCGTCCGCGAACAGTCGCAGCCGTAGACAAGGCCTTCGTCCTGGAGTCCGGCCGCTGCTGCCGAGTACGGCGTTCCATCCTCGCTCTGCCGAACCGGTCCCGCATCGGGCGCAAATCCGAGCCAGGCCAGGTCCTCCAGGATCGCGGCGTCATAGCCGGGACGCGTGCGCAGCCGATCGTGATCCTCGATCCGAAGGAGGACTGAACCGCCCGCGGCCCGTGCCATTCCCCAGACGAAGATCGCGCTGGCCGCGTGACCGAGGTGGAGATAGCCCGTCGGGGCTGGGGCGAAACGCGTTCGCCCGGGAGGCGCGGCCATCGTCAGGGTACGAGTGACGGCGTTCGCAGGACGACCTGGTGCGGATCTTGATCCCCCTCAGTCGTCGTCGACACCAGCGCCCCCCGCGTCGAGACGGTCGCGCGCCTCGAGCGCCCGAGTGGCGCTGATCAGGCGACGGTAGAGCGCCAGGAGGTCGGCTTGCGGCATCGGTCCGCGATTGGCCATCGTGACTCGCAGGAGCACTTCACGCTCACGATCCCGGTCGCGGATGGCCCGCCGTCCAAGGGCCGCCTTCTCTCGTCCGGTCAGGCGGGCCAATTCCGAGCGGTCGTTGAGCAACGCGACAATCCGGCGGTCGATGGCGTCGATCCGCTGTCGGAGCCGCCGAAGCTCGGGCGTCTCGATCGGCTTGTCAGCCACGATCGGGACCTGGTCGGCGGGCGATCGAATCGAGCGCAAGGTGATAACCGCGGGCGCCCTGCCCGACGATCGATTCGAGCGCGATGTCCGTCAGATAGTTGACCAGGCGAAAGGACTCGCGCTGGGCGGGGTCGGACAGGTGGACCTCGATGAACGGCCGATCGATCGCCAGGAGCGCATCGCGCAGCGCCACGCTGGTGTGGGTGAGGCCGCCGGCGTTGACGATCGCGACATCGAAGTCGCGCCGCTGCAATCGATCGATGAGCGCACCCTCGTGATTCGACTGGAAGAAGTCGAGCGTGAGTCCGAGATCGGCACCGTGAATGACCATCGCGGCATGGATCTCATCGAGCGAGTCATGGCCGTAGATCTCGGGTTCGCGCGTCCCGACCATGTTGATGTTCGGTCCCTGGAGGACCAGCACGGTCGTCATCGGACGCTCGCGGTCGGACGGAGCAGCAGGCTGGCAGCCGCCCGTTCGACGGTCTCAGGATCGACATCGTCTCGGACGACCACGCCATCGGCTGTCGGCAGGACCCAGCGTTGCCGGCCCGCGACGCGTTTCTTGTCGGTCGTCAGATGGCCCATGACTGCCTCGAGGGAGTAGGGAAGGGGCTCGATCGCCAGTCCGACCGCGTCGAGCAGGTGGTCGAGCCGCTCAGCCCGCTCGCGCGGTGTCACGCCGACCTCGAGTCCGATCCGGATCGCCGCTCGCAGCCCATAGGCCACAGCCTCCCCGTGAAGCAAGTCGTTGTAACCAGCCGCCGCCTCGAAGGCATGTCCGAGCGTATGCCCAAGGTTGAGCGTGATCCGACCTGCGGCGGCGCCCCGCTCACGTTCGTCGGCGGTGACGCCCTCCACCTTGGCCCAGGCGGCTCGCTCCACGACTTCGGCGAGGACCCCCCGTTCGAAAACGTGCGCTTCTGCGCCAGCGATCGCTGCCCCATCGGTTTCGAGCAGATCGAAAAGGCGTGAATCGCCGAGGGCAGCCATCTTGATCGCCTCCCCGAGAGCGGCTCTTCGATGGCGTTCCGGGAGGGTCCCCAGATACCGCAGGTCGATGACGATCGCCGTGGGCTGATGGAAGGCGCCGATGAGGTTCTTGCCGTCCGGCAGGTCGACGCCGGTCTTGCCTCCGATCGACGAGTCGATCTGGGCGACCAGCGTGGTCGGCACGTGGATGACCCGGATCCCCCGGAGGTAGATGGCGGCCAGGAACCCGGCCGCGTCGCCGAGTGCGCCGCCCCCGACCGCCACGATCACGTCGTCGCGCTCGACCCCCAGCGCCGCGAGGTCGCGAGCCGCAGCCTCGATCACGGCCATGTGTTTCGCCGCCTCACCCTCAGGCAGCAGGACGTGGACGATCTCGAGGCCGCCGGCGCGTAGATCGTCGGCGAACGACTCGCCGTGGGCGGCCCATGCACCCGGCTCGCTGACGATCGTCGCCCGGAGAGCCCCCAGACGGGCAAGCTCCCCAGCGACGGTTCTTGCCCCGATGCCATCGCCAAGCACGATCCGGCCGATCGATGTAGCCGCGCGAAGCAGGGTGGTCGTATCGGCGAGGTAGTCGAGGCCTGCGATGTGTTCTTGAACGGCGTCCACCACGCCGGGTACCTCGGAAATGCCCGATTGATGGACATCCGCGGCCGCATAGAATCGCTCGCGCTTGGCACCGAGGTCGCGGATCGTCCCGATCGGGTCCCGGCTGGTTACCAGCGGTCGGACGCGCGGCGAGCGTCGCAGGCGCTGAGCCAGGACCTCCGGCCGGCCGTCGAGCCAGACCGAGCGCCGACCCCGGAATAGCGACCAGCGATTGCGCGGATCGACGATCGTGCCGCCCCCGGTCGAGATCACGCGTCGCACATCCGGGGCGGGATCGGCTGGTCCCAGGCTGGCGATCGCCGCCCGCTCCAGGTCGCGAAAGGCGGACTCGCCATCGGCTTCGAAGATCTCCGGGATCGAGCGCCCCGACGCTGATTCGATTCGTTCGTCGAGATCGACGAACGACGCGCCATGGCGACCGGCCAGCCGACGCCCGACGACGCTCTTGCCACTCCCCGGCAGGCCGACCATCACGACATCCATGCCCGCTCGCCTCAGTCGTCGCCGCCGGAGCCGGCTTCGTCGGAACCGGTCAGTCCGTGCGCTGGGGCGACCTCGCCTGCGGTCTCGTCGAACGCGTCACGTCGCCCGCCGGCGACCGGTGGCTCCGGAGCATCGGCGATCCGGGCCCGATAGCTGGCCAGGGCCGCCTTGACGTCGTCGAGCGTGTCGCCTCCGAACTTCTCGACGACGAATCCCGCGAGGGTGAGCATGACCATGGCCTCCGCCACGACCCCGGCAGCCGGCACGACACTGATGTCGCTGCGCTCGTAGTGCGCCTTGTCGACCGCTTCGCCGGTGATGAGGTCGGCCGACGGCAGCGGTCGGGCGAGCGTGGAGATGGGCTTGACAGCGCCGCGTACGACGAGCGGCTCGCCATTGGTCACGCCACCGGTCAGGCCTCCCGCGTTGTTGCTCCGGTGGATCCACAGGCCACCTTCGGCGCGCCCCTCGATGACATCGTGCACGTTGGAACCGAACCGTCGCGTCTGCTCGAATCCGAGCCCGAGCTCGACGCCCTTGACGATGTTGATGCTCATGACCGCGGCGGCCAGCGCGCCATCGAGGCGGCGATCCCAGTGGACGTACGACCCGAGGCCGATGGGCAGCCCATGGACGACGACTTCGAAGACGCCACCGACCGTGTCACCGGCCGAGCGCGCCTCGTCGATCCGGGCGATCATCGCGGCCTCCGCCGTCGGATCGGGGCAACGCAGTGGCGATTCGTCGGCTTCGTCCCGCGAGCGCGTGCAGTTCGCCGGATCGGCAGCCACGCCGCCGACCTCAGCCGTGAATGACCACGTCTCGATCCCGAGTTCACGCAGGAACGCGCGGGCAACGCCGCCTGCGGCGACGCGTGCGGCCGTTTCGCGTGCAGAAGCACGCTCCAGAACGTTGCGGACGTCGTTGAAGCCGTATTTGAGGGCACCGGCGAGGTCGGCGTGACCCGGTCGGACGCGGGTGACCGGCGTGGCCCGTTTGTTGCCTTCGAGGGCCGCTTCGCGGAGCACCGCGGCTGCTTCGTCGTCGAGCGGCTCGACGGCCATCACCTGAGTCCAGTTCTCCCAATCGCGATTGCGAACCAGGAGAAGGATCGGTGACCCAAGGGTCACGCCGTACCGGACGCCGGCCAGGATCTCGGCACGATCCTGTTCGATCGCCTGGCGGGCACCTCGCCCGTACCCTCGCTGGCGCCGGGCCAGATCGACGGCGATCGCATCGGCGCTCAATGCCAGGCCCGCCGGCACGCCTTCGATGGTTACGCCGAGCGTCGGTCCATGCGACTCGCCCGCGGTCAGGAAGCGGAAGGCAGTCATCGTCGGTTCGTGCGCGCCTGCAGGTCCGTCGGCTCGCGCGCGATCAGTCGGCCGTGCCGGCGGGGGACGCTACGTCATCCGCCGCTGCGCCGGTCGCTTCGCCCTCTGCTGAGCGGAGGCCGTCGGCCCGCGCCGCGGCGAGGGTCTCTTGCATGAGTTCCAGTGGCGCCGGCTGCCCGGTCCACAGGGTGAAGGCTGCGGCTCCCTGGTTGAGCAGCATCAACTCTCCATCGGCGACCGAGGCTCCAGCCGCCGCGGCCGCACGTAACAGCGGCGTTCGGGCATAGATGAGGTCAAGGACGAGGAGATCGCCATGAAGGACTTCGGCCGGGATCGGGATCTCGTCGGTCGTCAGCCCGATGGAGGTGGCATTGACCAACACGCGCGTCTTGGCCAGCTCCGCTTCGATGATGGAGTCATGCCAGGGCATCGCCCTGAGCTCCATGTGGGCGGCGCTCCGCCCGAAGTGTTTGACCAGACCCTCAGCCCGATGGAGATGTCGATTGAAGACGACGATCCGCTGGAACCCTTCCGTGATCAGGCCATGGACGACGGCCCGGGCGCCACCGCCCGCACCCAGCACGACGGCCTGGCGGGGCATCTTCTGCTTGCCGACGAGATGATCAAGGGCGACCTTGAAACCGGGCACATCGGTGTTGTGGCCGATCAGGCGCTTGCCTTCGCGGGTGATCGTGTTGACGGCCCCAGTGGCGTGCGCATCCTCGGTCGATCGGTCGACCATGGGGACGACACGCTCTTTGTGCGGGATCGTGATGTTCGCCCCCAGGAACGCGGCGTCTCGGAGTCCGCCGATGGCCTCCGGCAGTTCCATCGGTGTCCGGTCCCAGAGTTCGTAGGTGGCGTCGATCCCGGCCGAATCGAAGGCTGCCTGGTGCATCGCGCCCGACAACGAATGGGCGACCGGGTGCCCGATGAGGACCACGCGCTTCGTCATGCTCGTACCCTTTCGAGATCGTCAAAGAACCGTGGATAGGAGATGGACGCCGCCTGTGGCCGGCCGACACTCGTCTCACCGGACGCCACAAGCCCCGCGACGGCGAAGGTCATGACCAGCCGGTGATCGTCAAGGCCATCGGTCGCCGCGCCGCGCAGCCGCCGGCCGCCCGTGATGGACAGGTCATCGCCATCGATCTCGATCTGCGCGCCCAATGCCCGAAGCCCGGCGGCCGTCCCGTCGATCCGGTCCGATTCCTTGTGTCGGAGTTCGCCGGCACCGCGGATCACCGTTGTCCCGACCGCGGCGGTCGCGGCCAGACACAGGATCGGGATCTCATCGATCGCCGCCGCTACATCGGTCGGCGTCAACTCGATGGCGCGCAGGGTCGACGAGCGCACGATCAGATCGGCCATGGGCTCACCGACGCCCTCGTCTGTCGCGCCTTGAGGTGCCGGGTCCGGCCGCTCCTCGATATCGGCGCCCATGGAGCGCAGGAGATCGACGATCGCGCGTCGGGTCGGGTTCAACCCGACACCGCGGATCGTGAGTTCGGCATCGGGATGGATCGCGCCGACGACGAGCCAGAAGGCCGCCGCGGAGACGTCGCCTGGGACTCGTTCCGTCAGCGCCTGCACCGCCATCCCTCCCTGTACCGTCCATGCCACGGAACCGTCCGCGTCGTCCGTTCGCTCCACCGGTACGCCCCGGCTTCGGAGCATTCGCTCGGTGTGGTCCCGCGTCGCTACCGCCTCGCGAACCGTGGTCCGTCCCTCGGCTCGTAACCCGGCCAGCAAGATCGCCGACTTGACCTGCGCGCTCGGGACCGTCGTCGTGTGCTCGATCGCGCGCAGCGGGAAATGACCGACCACGACCACCGGGGGGAGCGAGTCGTCTTGCCGACCATGGAGGTCGGCGCCCATCGAGCGGAGTGGTTCGATGATACGAGCGACCGGACGGCGACGCAACGAATCGTCACCGTCGAGGGTGGCCGTCATGGGCAATCCGGCGAGGACGCCGGTCATGAGTCGCAGGCTCGTTCCGGAATTGCCGCAGTCGAGCACGCCCTCGGGTTCGGTCAGGCTGTCGACACCTGGTGATTCGACGCGATAGTCGACCGTCGAACCGTCACCAGCGAGGCGTTCCACCCTCGCCCCAAGAGCACGAACGATTTCGGCGGTCGACCGGATGTCCGCTCCATCGCCGCTGCCCAGGATCCGGCTCTCTCCGGACGCAAGCCCCGCCAGGATCAGTGCGCGGTGACTGACCGACTTGTCCCCCGGCAGGTGCAACTCGCCGCGCAGCCGAGTGGCGGCGTGGATCGTGGCGACGGCCGGATCGGTCATGGCTGGTGCCCTCACGCGCTCATCCGTTTCCGGCGTACACGGCCCGGACCTGCTCATGGAGCGGGATCACGGTCGCCATCAAGTCACGGAACTGGTCGAAGTCGAGTTGCTGCTCTGCGTCCGACAGGGCCGCGTCTGGATTCGGATGGACCTCGACCATGACGCCGTCGGCGCCAACCGCGATGCCCCCGAGCGCCAGCGGTTTGACCAGCCATCGCTTACCGGTCGCATGACTCGGATCGACGATGATCGGCAGGTGGGTCAGGCGGTGGAGTAGCGGCACCGCTGCGAGGTCCATGGTGTTGCGGGTGTACGTCTCGAAGGTCCGGATGCCTCGTTCACACAGGATCACATTCGGGTTACCGGAGCTGACGATGTATTCGGCGGCCATCAGGAATTCCTCGACGGTCGCGCCATAGCCGCGCTTGAGCATGACCGGCCGCGCGACTCGCCCGACGTCACGGAGGAGCGAGTAGTTCTGCATGTTCCGCGTGCCGATCTGGAGGACGTCGGCGTACTCGGCGACGATGTCGACCTGACTCGGCTCCATGACTTCGGTGATGACCGGGAGGCCGGTTCGTTCTCGGGCTTCGGCCAGAAACCGGAGGCCCTGCACGCCGAGACCCTGAAAGGCGTACGGCGAAGTCCGCGGCTTGAATGCACCGCCGCGCAGGATGGTCGCGCCGGCCGCCTTCACGGCGTCAGCGGTTTCGAACAGCTGCTCCTTGCTCTCCACGGAGCACGGTCCGGCCATCATCGTCAGCGATCCGTCGCCGATCACGGCCCCGAGGATCTCGATGACCGTGTTCTCCGGGTGAAACTCGCGCGAGGTCAGCTTGAACGGACGGCTGATCGGCGTGACCGACGCGACGCCGGGCAAGCGGCCGAACCGTTCGATGAGGGTCGGCTTGCGCGCGCCGATCTCGCCGACGACGGCGACCGTCGTCCGACCCCCACTGACGTGCGCGAAGGGTGTCAGGCCCTCGGCCAGGATCTGGCCCTTGACGCCGAGGATCTCCGCCTCGCTGGCGCCGACGGTCATCACGACGAACATGGCGCTGGTGTCTCCTCAGTCAATCACCCGGCACAAAAACAAAAAAGCAGAGGTCTCGCCTCTGCTTCGTTTGCCCGGCACGACCCGTGCCCCGCGGTCTCAGCGACCGTGAAGCGTCATGCCGGGCATCGAAAGTAGAAGGTGTGGCTCATGTGCGTGCTCCCGACGGTATCGATTGCCGCCCTCGATGTCAACGCGCCTCCGCGCTCGTTCGGTCGGCGACCGCACCCGCGATGATGGCCTCGACGACCTCACCCTTCGCGTCCGCATAATCCTGGGTGTAGACCCAGTGACGTGCGGCAAGCTCGCGCTTCGTCCGCAGGTACCGCTCGCGATCGTCGTCATGGGTCCTGAGCCAGTCGCGGAAGGCGAGCATCCGGTCGATCTCGGGCGAATCGGCGCTGAAGACGTGCAGGTTGACGTCGGTGTCCGGACCTTTGAAGAGGCGATGCTCATGCCAGTCCGGCTCGCGGATCCGCAGGACATAGCCGACGGCCTCCATCGGCGGGACGTACGCGGGCTCGGTGGCCGCGTCGGCGACGCCGAGGAGCATGTCGATGATCGGCTTGGCGGGAAGACCCGGCACGGAAGTCGAGCCGACGTGCTCTAGCATGAGCACCCGTTTGCCGAGGGCGCCGCGGACACGCGTCGCTTCGCGTCGATAGAGCGTCGGCCATGATGGATCGTAGTCGGCAAGGAGGATCGCACCGTCCACCCGCCGGCGCGGGCCGATCGTGACGGCGCCCATGTAGTC
>SPCO01000073.1 GCA_004525275.1 Thermomicrobiales bacterium
CCGCTCGGTCCGCAAAGGCGAGCCTGGGATCGTCCCGGACCCGAGCCGGCTCGCGCGTTGCCGATGGTGCCGGACGCGGAGACGCTCGAATTCTCCGGCTTCGGCCGCTCGCTCCAGGACCTCCTCGCCGGCCACGCTCGCGCTGAGCACCTGACCCGTAGGCGTTGTGTCGCCGACCTGGTAGACGTTGCGGCGTCGGATCTCGAGAGGACTGAGTTGTAGCGCCTCGGCGATGCGGTTGAGATGCGTCTCGGCCGCGAACTCGGTCTGCGGGGCGCCGAACCCCCGAAACGCCCCATTCGGCGGCGTATTCGTGCGCGTCGCCCGGGCCCGGATACGGACGTTCGGACAGCGGTATGGGCCGCCGGCGTGGATGGCACCGCGCGAGAGCACGACGGGGGTCAGTGTGCAGTACGCACCGCCGTCCATGACGACCTCGATGTCCTGGGCCACCAGCCGGCCGTCGTGGGTGACCCCGGTCCGGTGGCGCACGATGGCCGGGTGTCGCTTGGTGGTGGCCGCGAGGTCTTCGTGCCGGTCGTAGATCATCCGTACCGGACGTCTGGCCTTGCCCGCCAGGAGGGCCGCGTGCAAGGCGATCATCGAGGGGTATTCCTCCTTGCCCCCGAACCCGCCGCCGGTCTCGGCCTGGACGACCCGCGCCTGGCGGTCGTCCATGGCCAGGCCACGCTTGAGTGCCGTATGGACGTAATACGGGCACTGGAGCGAACCGTGGACGGTCACCCCGCCGTCGTCGCTCGGGATGGCGATCATCGCGTTGTTCTCGATGTACAGCTGCTCCTGGTGGCCGACTCGATACTCGCCTTCCAGGATGAAGTCCGCCGCCGCGAAGGCTCGGTCCGGATCCCCCGTCGCGAGTTCATAGGCGGCGAAGACATGCTCGGACGACAACGGATCGAACACCGCAGGCAGCGCCTCGGTCGTGACCCGGAGCGCCCGGCGGGCGGCGCGCAGGGTCGCCCGATCCAAGGCGGCGATCAAGACCAGCGCCTCGGCGTGGTGCTGGATCCGGCCACCGACCGGGACGAGGATCGGCTGATCGGACTTGATCGAACTGACGATATTGTCACCGGGGATGTCGGCCGCGGTGACGACCACGACGCCGGACCAGTCGAACGCGGGGTCCAGCTCGATGGAGACGAGTCGGGCGTGGGCGTCCGTGGAGCGGATCGTCGCCCCGAACCAGGCGCCCGGAAAGACGAGATCGTCGGCGTACATGGCCGTCCCGGTGAGTTTGGCCGGGCCTTCACGTCGTAGCGGCGGCGCGCTCCGGGCGCGACCCGGCGTGATCGCGTCGGGCTGGGCGACGAGGGCGCCGGGTAGCTCGGTCCGGCTCGTCAGGTCGGGCAAAGGCGATCCTCCATTGGCCGATGACTCTATCACCGGGTGCGGCTACGGGGGCGTCCGATCTGGTCCGCATGTGACCTTCGGGTCATGGTCGAAACCGGACCCGGATGGCCAGAATCGGGCAATGGATCGCTATCTCGAGTCTCTACAGCAGTCTGGACCGGACCCAGCTGGACCGCACCATTCGGTGCAGGGCAGCACCGGCAATAGGTCCGTCATCGCCCCGGAAACAGGGCCATCGGAGGTGTCGGCCGGTATAGTCGGCGGTCCGTGGTGCTGTTCATCATCCATCCCGGTCTTCATCCATCCCAGCTAGCACGGTCGAGATGAACCAGAACGTTCTCATCCTGCTCATCATCCTCGTCGTCGCCAATCTGATCCTCATCGCGGTCGCCCTGATCCGGTCGTTGCGGCGCCGCCGAGCGGCCGAGGAAGGTCCACGATGGGACGACGTGCCGAACCGGCCGATCGCTGGGTCGCGCGGCTACGTCAGCCCGATGCCACCCGCTGACAGCCCGGCGCCGCCGAGTCGGACCGATCAGCTGACCGGCCTGCTGGTGGCCACTGAATGGAACCGGATCATCCTCGACGAGGACGCGCGAAACCACCGATATGGCCGTCCGGCGACGGTCGTCATCGTCGAGCTGGGCGGGTTCGACCGCTTGGTGAGTTCGTTGGGCCGCGAGGCCGGCGACCGCGTCCTGCCCGCCGTCGCGGACACGATGCGCCGGAACGCTCGGAGCGCCGATTTCGTGGCTCGGCTTGGCCCGGGCCGCTTTGGCGTGCTGTTGCCCGAGACCGGTGAGGTCGAGGCCGTCAACTATGTCGAACGCGTCCGACACGCGGCCGAGTTGTGGCTGGAGTCCGGAGCGATCGCGCTCCAGCTGGCGATCGGCTGGGCGAGTCCGACAGCGGATACCACCCTGGTGGACGCGGCGGCCGTGGCCCAGGAGCGCATGTTCACGGAGTTGCGTCGCGGGGCGAGGCGGGCGAGCGATCTCGACTTCGGGGCCGATCCACCGGCACAAGATACCGAGGGGTCGCCCTCGCCCGCCTGAGTCGACTCGTCAGTCCAGGCCGCGGCGCAGACCGCGGCCGGGCGTCGCTCCCGTATGCACGCCATCGGCGATGACCGGCGTTCCGGCCACGATGACGTGGTCGATCCCGATCGGATAGTTGCGCGGCTGGTCGTAGGTCGCGGTCGAACGGACCGTGGCCGGGTCAAAGACGACCAGGTCGGCCACCGCGTCATCCCGGATGATCCCGCGGTCACGTAGACCGAGTCGGGCGGCCGGCGCCGACGTCATCTTGCGGATCGCCTCTTCCAGGCTGAGGAGCGCCTCGTCGCGTACGAACTGGCCGAGGATCCGGGGAAAGCTGCCGTAGGTCCGCGGACTCGGTTTCTCACCAAGGAACGTGCTGTCCGTTCCGACCATCCCGACCGGGTGCGCCACGAACTGGCGCAGGCTCGCGGCCGCCGGACCGCTCGTGACCTGGCTGACCCCCAGGTCCTCGGCGAGCAACAGGTCGCAGATGACGTCGAGCGCATCGCGGCCTGTCTCGGTCATCACCTCGGCCACGGTCCGGCTCTCCCAGCGGAGGTTCTCCGGCCGGCGGAAGGCTCCGAGCCGTACATCGGCCCAACCCGCGGCGCTTGCGTAGGAGGCCCCGCGGGCCGCGAACTCCGCCCGGATGCGATCACGCGCCGCGCGGTCGGCCAGGCGCTCCTTGAGCGGAGTCGGCCCACCCGCCTGGATCCAGAGGGGGAGTTGGGTCAGAAGTCGGGTACAGGCCCACTCTGACGGGTAGGTGTCGAAGGTCACGTCCAGCCCTGCGCGGCGGGCTTCGTCGATGAGCGCGAGCATCGGCTCGGGACCGCCCGGATGCGTCTCGCGGTGGTAGAAGTGGGTGATGTGGGCTGGTGCTCCGGCCCGCCGTCCGATCTCGATCGCTTCCCGGAACGGGTCGAGATACCGGTCACCGAGCGGGTAGCGGACGTGGCTGTGATAGAAGCCGCCGCTGCGGCCGGCCACGTGGGTGAGCGCCGCCAATTCGTCGGTCGTCGCGAAGGCGCCCGGCGGGTAGTCCAGACCGGAGCTGAGTCCGAACGCGCCCTCGGCCATCCCGTCGCGCAGGATCGAGCCCATCCCGTCGATCGCCTGGGCATCGACTGGGCCGTCGTCCCAGCCGACCGTGGCGATACGCAACTGGGAATTGCCGACCAGGGTCGCGATATTGAGGCTGACCGTGCCGTCGTAGCGGGCCAGGTAGCTCCCGACCGAGGTCCAGCCGTAGTCGAGATCCGGGCGGCCGTCGAGACCGGAATCAAGGACGACGAACGCTTCCAGGTCCTCGCGCCGGCTGAATGGGGCGAACCCATTGCCATCGACTCCGACGAGCTCCGTCGTGACGCCCTGACGGACCTTTGGCTCGTGCCGCGGATCGGCCAGGATCATCAGGCCACCGTGGCTGTGGAGGTCGATGAAGCCAGGGGCCACGACCTTGCCCGTGGCGTCGATCGTGCGCGGTGCTCGCGGCAGCGCCGGGCCGACTCCAACTGCGGCGCCCGGATCGAGGACGCGGATCCGACCGTCGAGGATCGCGAGGGTGCCCGGCCGCCCTGGCGTACCGGTGCCATCCACGATCGTGCCGCCCGTGATGAGCAGGTCGGCGTGCTCGGTCATCGCCGCCCGGGCCCGTCAAGCCTGCGACCGCGGACCCAGGCCGCACGGACCATGTCGGGATGGGCCCTGAAGATCAGTCGGCCCATCAGGTCCGCTGGGTCGTCGTCCGATGGCGCTCCGGGGAGGGCGGCCGCGAAGGCCGGATCAACAGCGATGAGGTCCGCTTCCTTGCCCGCCTCGAGTGACCCGATGACGTCGCCCAGACCCAGCGCGCGAGCGCCGTCCAGCGTCCCCGCCCGAAGCCAGCTGAGCGAGTCAAGGACATCACCCTCGATGCCGACCAGGGATCGCCGCGCCATGTGGGCATAGGCTCCGACCCGCATGACCGAGAAGATGGACGCATCCGGGCCCCCGGAGACGTCCGATCCGAGACCGAGCGACAGGCCCGCTGCGCGATATCGCGCGAACGGCATGATCCCCGCCCCGATGAACAGGTTCGAGGCGGGACAGTGGGCAACATGCGTTCCAGATTCGACCAGCCGTCCGAGTTCGCGCTCCGACAGATGGATCGCATGCGCGAGGACCGTCCGCGCGCCCAGCCCGCCGGCCCGATCATAGACGTCGACATAGTCACGGGCATCGGGGAACTGACGAGCCACCTCGGCGATCTCGTTTGGATCCTCGGAGACGTGTGACTGCCACCAGGAGTCTGTCGAGCGCGCCAGGTCGGCCGACTCTCGAAGCATCTCGGCCGAGCAGGTGAGCGCGAAGCGGGGCGTCACCGCGTAGCCAAGTCGACCGGCATCGGCGCCGTGCCAACGCTCGATCAGGTCGGCCGACTCCCGGATCGAACGATCCAGGATCGTCGCCGGAAGGATCTCGTCGTCATAGGTACCCCGGTCCATCATCACCTTGCCCAGGATCGCCCGGATCCCGTGCGCCTCGGCCGCCCGGTAGGCAGCGTCCATGGCGGCCGCGTACACGACGCCGTGGGCGAGGACGGTCGTCGTCCCGACCGCCGCGAACGACTCGAAGATCGGCGGGGCCAGTCGCTCGGCGATCGCGGGATCCGACCAGGATCGCTCGGTCGGGAAGGTGATCCGCTCCAGCCAGGTCAGGAGGTCCAGCGCAAAACCGAGGCCGACGTTGGGGACCTGGGGCAGGTGGCAGTGAAGGTCGACCATGCCGGGCATGACGACCCACGGTCGCAGGTCGACCGCCGTCGATGCTTCGACCGGTCGCTCGCCAGCGCGCCCGGCGAAGACCAGCTTTCCGACGGCGTCGACGATCACGAGACCGTCCGGCTCGTGCAGGGTCCCGCCCGCTGCGAGCGGTGTCAGCAGGCGGGCCCGGATCGCAAACGGCGCGCTGGGCAGATCCATCACGGAAGGCTAGCAGGCGCCGATGGGCGCCGGACATGATCCGACCCGGATCGGATGACCCGGGTCGTGGCGTGGGCGGAGTCGTCAGACGGTCAGCGCTTCTTGCCGCGGACCTCGAACAAGTGCGCGGTCCACTCGGACCCGCCTCGGTCGGCGGCCTGCGAACTGCCGTGCCACCCGCAGGTGCAGGTGATGGTCTGCGCCTGATGCTTGTACTCATCGATGACGTGCTTGAAGGGTTCGACGGTCGTGGGCTTTACCGGTGGGCGACTGTTCACACGATCTCCTGCGAAATGGCATCACCGGGGGGCGCGAACGCTGTCGGCGGCCGGGGGCTCTCTAGTTTACCCGATTTCGTCCCTCCTGACCGGCAGCCACTCAATCGCCGGACGGGAGCAGGTCGCTGCGGACCACGTCTTCCACCGAGAGTGGGGCGTTCACGAGCCCGAGCGTGCCCAGGTAGGCGATGGATGCGGACCATCCGTCGCGATCGATGGCGCCAAGGCCCTGCGCCTCCTGCTCAGGGCCGGCCCAGGAGTCGATGGTGGCGGCCAGGATCTCAGCTTGACCGGTCGCCGAGGCAAGTTCCGGAACGGCCGTGATCGCGGCATCGAGCCCCGCCTGCGGGTTCTCCCTGATCTCCTCCATCGCCCGGAGCGTTGCAGCGACGAAGCCCGCGATCGCGTCACCCTTTGAGTCGAGGGTCGTGGTTCCCGAAACCAGACCGGGCCCGGGCAGCGGCGTGACGTCGTCGATGCGCAGGACGACCGCGGTCTCGCCGTTGAGTTCGAGCTGGACGGGTTCGTTGTTGGCGAACCCAGTCGCGGCATCCACGGCTCCCTGCTCGACCGCCAGCTCCTGGGTGAAGTCCGGGTATTCGATGATCTCGACGTCGTCCGTCGTCAGGCCAGCCGATTCGAGCAGTGCCTGGAGCATGATCCAGCCTGAGCCATACCGACCGGGCGTGCCGATCCTCTTGCCCTTGAGATCGGCCGCCGTCTCGATGCCCGAGGACGCCTTGGCAAAGACGACATTCGGGAACTTGCCATAGACAGTCGCGATGTACCGGATCGGGATCTCGTTACTGACGGCCGGGATGACACTGGTCCCGTCCCCGATGCCCACGTCGATGGCACCCTGCCCGACGAGGGCGATGAGATCCGGGTCGATCTTGTTCTGGAACTCGATATCCAGGCCGGCCTGCGCATACAGGCCCGTCTGCTGCGCCAGGTAGAACTGGGCGAACTGGACACTCGGGATATAGCCGAGCCCCACGACGAGCTTCGTTGGCGCCACGCTGGGCACGGGCGAGGTTGCCCCCGGGCCACAGGCAGCCATCAGCGATGCGATGACCAGGCCGGCGATGAGGCTGAACGCCGGCCGGGAGTGAACGAATGACACAGGGACCTCCGAGCGGAAGGACATGGCTAGCGGGCACCGACCAGACGACGCTCGGCGAGGACGACGAGCAGGTACAGGGCGACCCCGATCAGGGCGATCGTCACGAGCGTGGCGAACATCAAAGGGATATCGAAGAGGGAGCCGCGAGCCAGGTTGATGAGCACGGCCAGACCACGGCTGGCGCCCGCCCACTCGCCGACGATGGCACCCACCACGGCCAGTGTCACGCCGACTCGCAGGCCGCCGAAGATGCTGGGCAGCGCCGCCGGGATCTCGATCGTGGCCAGGATCTGGCGCGGCGTCGCCCGCAGGCTTCGACCCAGTTCGAGCAGTCGGCGGTCGACCGAACGGATCCCGACC
>SPCO01000072.1 GCA_004525275.1 Thermomicrobiales bacterium
CGTCCGTCACCGAGTACGAGTCGGCGATGGCGGGGCTCGATGAAGATCCGTCGGGCGGCAGTCCCGGGGCGCCGGTCGTCGTTGCCGAGGCACCGGCCTCGGTTGCGGCCCCGGCAGAGACCGCGTCGCCGGTCGTGGCGCTTGCCGCGGGTGAGACGGCTCGGACCTCGACCCCAGGCAAGGCAGCGCCAGCGCAGGATCGAGCCTCCGCGGAAACGGTTGGCGAGCCTGCCCCCGGCGGGCCCTCCATCACGACGCGGGCGCCAGGCACGAGTAGGGGCAAGGTTCGGACTTCGTGGTTGATCGGTGCCGGGATCCTGGCCTTGGCGGTCCTGGTCGCGGGGGTCGGAGGCTATCTGCTTCTGCCGTCGGCGACGATCGTGGTCACACCTCGCCCGGAACCGATCGCCCCGATCGAACTCCGGGTGGTGGCCGACCCGAGCGCGTCGGCACCCGGCGCCGATCCGCCGGTCGTCCCGGCCGAGGTACTGACCGTTCCGGTCTCAGTTGACGATACCTTTGCGGTCACGGGCAGGCGGGTCAAGCAAACCAAGGCGACCGGAACGGTTCGCTTCGAGAACCTCGACCCCACGAGCACCAATCGAATCCTGGCGGGGAGCATCGTCAGCACGGGCTCCGGGGTCCGATTCCGAACGGATGAGACCATCACCGTGAGCAGTGCTGACCTCATCGGGTTCACCATCTTCCCGGCTCGGGCAAGCGTCGCGGTCACCGCCGTCACTGGAGGCCCGGACGGCAACGTGGAGCCGAGCACGATCGTCAACGTGCCGCGGGGCGAGAGCTTGCTCTTCCTCAAGGTCAGCAACCCGGACGCCACCGAAGGCGGGACTCGAGAGGAGATCGCCCGGGTGACCCAGGAGGACGTGGATGGGGCGCTCGCTGCGCTCAACCTGTCACTCCAGTCGTCGTTCGAAGCGGCCATCGCCACGCCGGACCTTGCGCCCGATGGTGCGACCGTGTTCCCCGCGAGCGCGATGCTGGGCGTGGCCACGCCGACCGTGCCGCCGGAATCGCTCGTCGGTCAGGAGATCCCGGAATTCAGCCTCGGGCTGTCGGCGACTGGAACCGTCATCTCCGCGGATCCGACGCCGGTCGGGGTGCTAGCGGAGGAACGAGTTCTTGGGGCGGTCCAGCCGGGGTACGAACTCGTCGAGGGCTCCGTCGCGGTCGAAGTCGGCAACGCGGTCGTGATCGGCCAGACGGTCACCTTTCCGGTGACGGTGACCGCGGATGAGATCGCGATCCTAGACCCGGACATCTTGAAGGCGATGGTCCTCGGCAAGCCGGTCGAGGAAGCCCGGGCCATCCTCGAACCATTCGGTACGGTCGAGCTCAGCGTTTCGCCCGATTGGACGGGATCGGTCCCGGGCTTCGAGAGCCGGGTGGACGTGAGGATCGGGCAACCGGTCGCGATCGAGACCCCGGAGCCATCGACGACACCGTGACTCGCCTGCTCGGGATCGATCTGGGGGACCGTCGGATGGGTCTCGCGACCGGTGATACCGAGGGCTCGGTCGCTCGCCCGCTGTCCACGTTACGCCGTCGCCGAGATGCCGCGGCCGACGCGCAGACGTTGCGCCAGATCATCGATGCCGAATCGATCGACGAAGTCATCGTCGGACTGCCCCTGGAAGCATCTGGGGCCGAGGGACCCCAGGCGACCCATACCCGGGCCTGGGTGGCCGCCGTCGAGGTCCTCCTCGCTCTTCCGGTAACCTATCGCGACGAGCGCCTGACCAGCCACCTCGCCGAAGCCCGGCTCGGGCCGATGAAGCGGGGTCGTTCGGGCGGGCCACCAAGCAAGACGCAGCGCGACGCATACCGCGCTCGTGTCGACCGTGAGGCCGCCGCCATCATCCTCCAGGACGAGCTCGACACACGCGCACGACGCCGTTCGTCAATGCCACCAGTCATCCATCCCCAGGAGACCGACACATGACGATCCGCTCCGGCGGACGCCCTCGCGACAGACGACCCGCGCCGGTCCGGCCGTACGATCCCGATGCCTACGCGACGGCCACGATCCCGGAATTCTCCGAGCCGGTCGAGCGCGGTCGTGGCGGTCGTGGGGGAGGCGGCGCCGGAAGCGGCCTGATCGGGCTCCTCAAGTTCCTGATCTTCGCCCTTGTCCTCGCGGTCTTCGTGCTGGCCGTGGGCCTGACCGTGCTCCGTCCCGTCGTGGGCGATGCGGTGATGGCCGTCGCCGAGGACAACCCCGCCGCGCTTCAACTCCCGTTCGTTGAGGGGATCGTTCGCGAGAACCTGGGCACGACACTGACCACGCCCGCTTCGTCAGCCTCGACACAGGTGGAGTTCCTGGTGGAGCCGGGTGACACCGCGAGCACGATCGGTGCCCGTCTCGAGACAGAAGGCCTGATCACTGATCGGCGCGCCTTCGTGTTCATCTCGACGGTTCGGGAGTTGACCGGGTCGCTCCAGCAGGGCACGTTCATCCTGCGCGAGAACATGAGTCCTGATCAGTTGGTAAGCGCCCTGCTGGTGCCACAGGCGATCCCATACGTGGATATCGGCCTGCGCACGGGGCTCCGTCTGGAGCAGATCACTGCGAAGCTGCAGACGCTCCCCCTCGAGATGGACCCACAGGAGTTCTACAAACTCGCAAACTCGCCGCCGGCGTCGCTGATCAACGACTATCCGTGGCTCAAGCGAATCCTGGCCGACGCCCCAAAGGGCGCCTCGCTGGAAGGCTTCCTCTGGCCATCCACCTATCGGGTCCTGCCCGACACCACCCCCGAAGAATTGATCCGGCTCATGCTCGACCGGTTCGTCGCGGACGTCGGGCCGGAACGGATGGATGTCCCCAAGGCCAGGGGGCTGGATTTCTACGAGGTCCTGTCGCTGGCCTCGATCGTCGAGCGAGAAGCGGTCCTGGACGCTGAGCGGGAGCGGATCGCCGGGGTCTATCAGAACCGCCTCGACGGACTTCCCGGGATCAAGAACATGATCCTGAATGCGGATCCGACCGTCTTCTACGCCGTCGACACGATGGAACTGGACGATCGGGCGTTCGACGCCTGGCAGCGCTACGTGTTCTGGACGCCGCCGGGGGTCCCGCTGGCGGACATCGCCGTCCCGGAAGCCCTGCAGGGATATCAGACCTACCAATCGGCCGGCCTCATCCCGGGCCCGATCGCCACGCCGACCCTGCCGTCCATCGACGCGGCCCTGGAGCCCGACACGGACGACAAGTATCTGTACTTCCTGGCCATCCCCGACGGCGGAGGTGCCCACGCCTTCGCGGCCACCAAGGCGGAGCACGACGCCAACCGCAAGAAGTACGGCTACTTGAAGTGACAGCTCGGCTGCCCATTCCAGCCGATTTCGCCGAGGCTCCATCTACCGCCACCCGCTCGGCCTGGGAGGCTGCCGACCAGGAGGCCCGTCGGGATCGCTGCGGCCGGCTCCGTACGCGCTTCGGATCGGCGGGGGTCGACGCCTACTTCGGCGTTCGCCCGGAGCACATGCGCTACCTGACCGGTTTCGCCCTGGCCGCGGGCGAGGAGAAAGTCGCCGGCAATTCGGGCCAATTCCTCGTCGGTGGCGAGGAGGTCCTCGTGCTCGCCGACTCGCGCTACACGATCCAGGTCCATCGTGAGGCGCCTGAGGCGATCGTGTTCGAGGCCTACAACGACCTGCCGGCACGTTGGCCCGACCTGATGGCGGCGGCCGGGGCCAGGCGCGTTGCGGTCGAAGCCGAATTCGTGTCGCATGTCCTTTGGGAGCGCCTCACAGCCGCCGCCCCCGACGTGGAGCTGGTGGCCGTCGAAGGTTGGCTGGAGGAGGATCGGGCGACCAAGGAACCCGCCGAGATCGAGCGGATCGCCGCCGCCTGCGCAGTCGCAGATCGTGCCCTGGCCGCCCTGCTCCCCGAGATCCAGCCTGGCGTCACCGAGGCCGCCCTCGCGATGCGCCTTGAGTGGTTGATCCGGACAGGCGGCGCCGAGGCCCTCGCCTTCGATGTGGCCTGCCTGGCCGGTCCTGAAGCCGCGCTGCCGCACGGTGCCCCAGGAGATCGGCCGGTTCTCGCCGGAGCCGTCCTGCTGTTCGACTTCGGCGCCCAGGTCGCCGGTTATCGGAGCGACATGACGCGCACGCTCTTCGTCGGTGAGCCGTCAGATCGGGACCTTGAGATCTATCAGCTGGTCGCGCGCGCCCAGGGTGCGGTGATCAGCCATCTCGAAGCCGCCGTGGCCACGCTCGAGCCGGGCGGGCTGTTGCCCGACGGGCGCGCGCTCGATCGTGTCGCTCGGGACGTCATCACGACGGCCGGCTATGGCGACCAGTTCGGCCACGGGACCGGCCACGGGATCGGATTGGCCACCCATGAGGCGCCATCCCTGGGGCGCCTGGCCGCCGAGACACCGTTGCCGAGTCCGACGGTGTTCTCGGTCGAACCCGGGATCTATCTCGAAGGCGAGCTGGGGGTTCGGATCGAGGACCTGGTGGCGGTCGATGCCGGCGCCCGGCGAGTGGACAGGCTGACCCATTTTCCGCATGACGTCATCGTCGTGGGCGGCTGACAGACGACCGAGCCTGCTACGATCGGGCGAAGATCGACGAGCAGATCCACCGGTCCCAGGAGCCCCACCAGATGATCAGCACCGGAGAACTGAAGAAGGGCGTCGCCATCGAGCTCGACGGCGAACTCTGGCAGATCCTCGACTACCACCACATCAAGATGGGTCGGGGATCCGCCCAGGTCCGCATCACGCTGCGCAATATCAAACGTGGCCAGACCGTGGAACGGTCATTCCAGGCCGGGACGAAGTGGCCGCGCGCGGCGATGGAGACACGGCCCGTTCAGTTCCTCTATCGCGACGGCGACGATCACCACTTCATGGACACCGACACGTATGACCAGTTCATCCTGACCACCGACCAACTCGGCGACGCCGCCCCGTATATGAAGGACGGGATGACCCTCGATCGCACGAGCTACCAGGGCGAGACGATCGGGGTCGAGGTACCGATCACGGTCGACCTCGGCGTCGTGGAGACCGAACCAGGGTTCGCCGGTGACACGCAAAGCGGTGCTCGCAAGCCGGCGACGACGGAGACCGGGCTCATCGTCCAGGTCCCGATCTTCGTCGAGCCGGGCGACACGATCCGGATCGATACCCGGACCGGGGAATACCAGACCCGCGTCTGAGCGGGCTCGTGGATGACTGATCAGGAACCTCCCGACTGGGCCCTGCCGAGCTGGGACGCGATCACCAGCGGCTCGAGTGCGTCCAGCTCGAGCACGACCGGCTTGCCCGGTTCGATCGGTGTCCGGATCCTGCGTGTCAGCGAGGTGACCCGCTCGATCCGCGGCGCCGTCCGATCCGACCCGGACCTTGCCGACCTGTGGGTCGAAGGCGAGGTCGGGCGGGTCACGATCTCGTCTGCCGGGCACGGCTATTTCGCGCTGAAGGACGAGCGCAATCAGCTGCAATGCGTCTGGTTCCGGGATCAGCGGGTGCGTTCTGCCTTCGAGGCCCAGGCCGGGCTGCGGGTCGTCGCCCACGGTCGGATCGACCTCTTCGAACCCCAGGGAGCGCTCCAGCTCTATGTCGAATCGATCCAGCCGGCGGGCCTGGGCGACCTGACCCTTCGCTTCGAAGCCCTCAAAGCCCGTCTCTCCGCCGAGGGGCTGTTCGACACCGCCCGGAAGCGGCCCCTTCCGACTCGCCCCGCGACGATCGCCGTGGTCACGAGTCCGAGCGGTGCCGTCTGGAGAGATATCTGTCACGTCCTGGCCAGGCGTTGGCCGCTGACCCGGGTCGTGCTGGTGGCCGCTCAAGTCCAGGGCGACGGTGCGCCGCGCAGCCTGGTCAGTGCTTTGCGCAGGGTGGAACACCATGCCGCGGAACGGATCGCGGCGGGTCGACCCGATGAGGCGCCCGCGGTCACGATCGTGGCTCGGGGCGGCGGGTCCCTGGAAGACCTGTGGGCATTCAATGACGAATCGGTCGTTCGCGCCGTGGTGGCCCACCAGGTGCCGGTCATCAGTGGGGTCGGCCATGAAGTTGACGTCACGCTGGTCGACTTCGCGGCCGATGTCCGGGCTCCGACGCCATCCGCGGCTGCCGAGATCGTCGTGCCAGACCGGGCAGAATTCCTGACCTCGGTCCGGAACGGCGGTCGGAGGCTCGATGGGGCCGTGGCGAACCGGTTGCGGACGACCGCCCGCGACGTCTCAGCCGAGCGACGGGCGCTCGATCGCCTGAGCCCGATGGCCCAACTGGCGAGTGGGCGCGAACGGGTCGGGCTGCTGATCGATCGAGCAACGCGGGCCGTACACGATGGACTGATCGAGTGTCGACGCCAGCACGATCAGCTGGCCGTGCGCCTGGCACCCACGCTGCCCGGCCGAGTGGCCCGTGACCGGGCTCGACTCGATCGGTCGAGTCCACTGGGGTCGCTGGCCGTCCAGCGAATCGTGGCGGCCAGGGCATCGCTCGGGTCGGCGGGCGCAGCGCTGGCCGTCCTTGGACCACAGGCCACCCTTGATCGCGGCTATGCGATCGTCAGACGGATCGACGACGAGAGGATCGTTCGCGTGCCGGCCGACGCGCCGCCTGGCACGAGACTCTCGCTTCGGGTGGCTGGCGGTCAACTGCCCGCGACCACGGACGACAGGGAGGATGGCGAGGCAGAGCCGGACCTTCGATGGAGCCGCTGATCGTGGCCGTCGTGTTCGTCGGCGCGGTGGCTGTCCTGGTCATCCTTGGCGTTCGACTTGGTATGCTCTTGGCCCCGCGTATCGACCGGTTCACGGAACCGCATGACGAGGTTGACCGTGCCGACGACAAGTGATCCAACCATCGAGACATTGACCTTCGACGCGGCGCTCGCGGAGCTCCAGCGAGCGGTCGCCGAACTCGAGGCCGGCGGGCAACCGCTCGAGGAGGCGATCGGGTTGTACGAGCGGGGCGTGGCCCTCCAGGCCCGCTGTGAAACGCTCCTCGGGGATGCCGAGCTGCGCGTCCAGCAGTTGGTGGCCCGCGCTGGTGGCGCTCTCGAAACGCGCGATGTTCGACCGGAGGATGCGACGGAGGACCCGCCAGGCGAGTAGTCACCTCCCGGGCCGGTACAATCCCCGGCACGGCGACATCCTTGGAGCCGCCCCGCGCGTACCATGATCACAC
>SPCO01000161.1 GCA_004525275.1 Thermomicrobiales bacterium
ACGGCCCGGATCTCATCCTTGCTCAGTGGGGCGGCGCTGGTGGCTGTGGCGAGCGTGATGCCCTGGCGGGCGTTGTCGAGACGACGAAACTCCGCGGCCACTCGGGGCAACTGCTCGATGCGACCGCGACGAAGCATCAACCCGATGAGGTTGAGGACGGGCTTGCTGACGACCTTGCCGAAGATGGAGTCGGCCATCTCCTTCCGGGTCTCCAGCGCGACGGCGGGGTTGCCGAGCATCCGTGCGACCCGCTCATCCGAAGCGATCTCGCCGGCCTGGGCGGGTCGAGCAACTGATGGCCGTCCGGGATACCGCCGCGCGTCGCTACGCGGAGGCCGCTTTTGAGGTGGCCCTGCGTGATGGCACGGTCGAATCGTGGAGAGCTGAGCTCGATGCGGCCGGGGCGATCGCCTCGGATGAGCGGGTCGCGCGGATGCTCGGCAACCCAGCCGTCCCGCTCGAGACCCGGACGGAGATGGCCGACTCCATCTTCGGCAAGGTCGTCGGCAGGCCGGTCCTCAACCTCATCGGGTTGATGCTTCGTCGCAGCCGTATCGATCAACTGCCACGGGTCGCCGCGGAGTTTCGCCGCCTCGATAACGCTCGGCAGGGCATCACTCTCGCCACAGCCACCAGCGCCGCCCCACTGAGCCCGGATGAGATCCAGGCTGTAACCGGGCGGATGGAGCAAATCACGGGTGGTCGCGTCGAACTCGACGTCCAGGTCGATCCCAGCCTGCTGGGTGGCCTCGTCGTTCGCGTCGGCGACCGCCTGATCGACGGAAGCGTCCGAGGCCGCCTCGAGCGACTACGGAATCAGCTCGTTTCGGGCGCCCTCTAGGAGATCTGATACCGATGGCCATTCGTTCCGACGAGATCACCAGCATCATCAAGTCCGCGATCGATTCGTTCGACTCCGGCCTCGAGACCCGCAGCGTCGGGACGGTCGTGGAGGTCGGTGACGGGATCGCCCAGATCTACGGGCTGTCCGGCGCACTCTCTTCCGAGCTGCTCGAGTTCCCGAATGGGTTGATGGGGATGGCCCTCAACCTCGAGGAAGAGACGGTCGGCGCGGTCATCCTCGGCAACGCGACCGGCGTCAAGGAAGGCGACACGGTCAAGACGACGGGCCGCGTCGTGGAGGTCCCGGTCGGGGCTGGCCTGCTTGGCCGGGTCGTCGATCCGCTCGGTCGCCCGCTGGACGACAAGGGGCCGATCGCCTCCACGGAGACCCGCCCCGTCGAGCGCATCGCGCCGGGCGTGATCGTCCGCAAGTCCGTCGATACCCCGGTCCAGACCGGCGTCAAGGCCATCGACGCGCTGATCCCGATCGGTCGTGGCCAGCGCGAGCTGATCATCGGTGACCGCCAGACCGGCAAGACCGCCATCTGCCTCGACACGATCATCAACCAGAAGGGCAAAGGCCTCGTCTGCATCTACGTTGCCATCGGGCAGAAGCTCTCGACCGTCGCGAACACGGTCGCCATCCTCGAGCAGTACGGCGCGATGGAATACACGATCGTCGTCGTCGCCGGCGCCGAAGACCCGGCTCCGCTCCAGTACCTGGCCCCGTATGCGGGCGTGGCGATGGCCGAGGAGGTCATGGAGAACGGGGTGGACGTCCCGGGCCAGGGCCTGGTCAACGACGCGCTATGCGTCTACGACGACCTCAGCAAGCACGCCTGGGCGTATCGCGAGATGGCCCTCCTCCTTCGCCGGCCACCCGGCCGCGAGGCGTATCCGGGCGACGTCTTCTATCTCCACAGCCGATTGTTGGAACGTGCCGCACGGATGAACGACGAGAACGGAGGCGGCTCGATCACTGCCTTGCCCATCGTCGAGACACAGGCCGGCGACGTGTCCGCCTACATCCCGACCAACATCATCTCCATCACGGACGGCCAGATCTTCCTCGAGACGGACCTGTTCAACGCCGGCCAGCGGCCCGCGCTCAATATCGGTATCTCCGTCTCGCGGGTGGGTTCGGCGGCCCAGACGAAGGCGATGAAGAAGGTCGCCGCGCCGCTCAAGCTCGATCTCGCGCAGTATCGCTCGCTGGCGGCTTTCGCCCAGTTCGCCTCGGACCTGGACAAGGCCACGCGCGACCAGCTGACTCGCGGCGAAAAGCTGTCGGAGATCGTCAAGCAACCGCAGTACCAGCCGCTCGGGGTTGAGAAGCAGGTCACCATCCTGTACGTCGCGACGACCGGCAAGCTGGATGACGTCCCGACGCCGCGCGTGCGCGAGTTCGAGAGCCAGTTCTACCGCTTCCTCGAAACGGAGCGGCCGGCCATCCTGACCGAACTCGCCGACAAGAAAGCCCTCTCAGACGAGCTCGCCGCGTCGCTCGATGAGGCCGTCGACGCCTTCCGCCAGAGTTTCCTGGCCTAAGGCCGGAGGAGTCGCAGACCCGTGGCTAGCCAGCGCGACATCAGACGCCGCATCGGCTCGGTGAAGAACATCAAGCAGATCACCCGGGCGATGCAGTTCGTGGCCGCTTCGAAGTTGAAACGTGCCCAGGATGCCGTGCTGGCCTCGCGACCCTACAGCGAGAAGCTCGACGAGGTCCTGGCCGACCTCGCAGCCGTCCTCGGTGGTGATGATCATCCGCTGCTGGCAGATCCGGGCGATGGCAAGCGGCTCATCGTCCTGATCACGACTGATCGGCCGTTGTCGGGTCCGCTCAACACCAATATCGTCCGCTTCGTCGCCCGCGACATCATCGACAATCCCGGCGATCTGGCGGTCATCACCGTCGGACGCAAAGGCCGCGATGCGATGCGCCGGACCGGCGTCCCGCTGGAGGCTCACTTCGCGACCTTCGGCGACCGCCCGACGTTTGCCGACGTGCTTCCTCTCGCACGCCTCGTGACGGACGATTTCCTGGCCGGTACCTACACCCGCGTGGACATCTTCTATAGCCTGTGGGTATCGACACTCGTCCAGCGCCCGACGATGCTGACGATCCTGCCGATCCAGCCCGCCTCGGACACCGATACGGGGATCCCCGGCAATCAGTTCATCTTCGAGCCCAGCGCATCGGCGGTGCTGGAGCAACTCCTCCCACGCTACGTCGCGACTCGGCTGTTCCAGACCGTTCTCGAAGCCAAGGCCAGCGAGGAATCCAGCCGGATGGTCGCGATGAAGAACGCGACCGAGAACGCCGAAGAACTTATCGAGGACCTGACCCTTTCGTACAACAAGGTCCGCCAGGCCAATATCACCCGCGAGATGATCGAGATCGCGTCCGGCGCGAACGCTCGCTGACGCTCTACAAACGCAGGAGGCACCAACCAACATGGCGACTGCCGCACCGGCCGCGAACGGCCGAGTCATCCAGATCACCGGTCCCGTCGTGGACATCGAGTTCCCGGCCGGCCGACTGCCGGGCATCTACAACGCTGTCGAGATCCAGCGCGAAGGCATGGAGCCGCTGACCTGCGAGGTCCAGCAGCACCTCGGTAACAACTGGGTCCGGGCCGTCGCGATGACCACGACCGACGGCCTCGCCCGCGGCGTCGCCGTCGTCGATACCGGGGCACCGATCACGGTGCCGGTCGGCGAGTCCACCCTCGGCCGCGTCTTTGACGTCCTCGGTCACGCGATCGACGGCAAGGGACCCGTCGTCGCCGACGTCTTTCTGCCGATCCATCGCGACCCGCCCGCCTTCGACCAGCAGTCGACCGAGATCGAGGTCTTCGAAACCGGGCTCAAGGTCATCGACCTCATCTGCCCGTTCAAGAAGGGTGGCAAGATCGGCATCTTCGGCGGGGCCGGCGTCGGCAAGACGGTCATCATCCAGGAGCTGATCCGGAACGTCGCCCAGGAACACGCCGGGGTGTCGGTCTTCGCCGGCGTCGGTGAGCGCAGCCGCGAAGGCAACGACCTGATCGCCGAGATGACCGAGTCGGGGGTCATCGCCAAGACCGCCTTCGTGTTCGGCCAGATGAACGAGCCGCCCGGCGCCCGCCAGCGGGTCGGCCTGACCGGCCTGACCATGGCCGAGTACTTCCGCGACCAGGAGCACCGTGACGTCCTCCTGTTCATCGACAACATCTTCCGCTTCACCCAGGCCGGCTCGGAGGTCTCTGCGCTCCTCGGCCGGATGCCCTCGGCGGTCGGCTACCAGCCCAACCTCGCGACCGAGATGGCCGGACTCCAGGAGCGGATCACCTCGACCCGCGACGGATCGATCACCTCGCTCCAGGCGGTCTTCGTGCCGGCTGACGATTACACCGACCCCGCGCCGGCAACGACCTTCGCCCACCTCGACTCGACGATCCGCCTCGAGCGCAGCATCGCAGAGCTGGGGATCTACCCAGCGGTCGATCCTCTGACCTCAACGTCGCGAGTCCTCGATCCGAACGTCGTCGGCCAGGAACACTATGACGTCGCCCGTGAGACCCAGCGCGTCCTGCAGCGTTATCGCGATCTCCAGGACATCATCGCGATCCTGGGCATCGACGAGCTGTCCGAAGAGGACAAGTCCACCGTCGC
>SPCO01000005.1 GCA_004525275.1 Thermomicrobiales bacterium
CCACCTGTCGGGCGGCCACTACAACCCCGCCGTCACGATCGCGATGATCCTCGACAAGCGGACGACGCCTGCCGACGGGGTTGCCTACAGCATCGCCCAGATCATCGGGGCGATCGGTGCCGCTGCCGTCATCCTCGTGACGATCAGCCAGGACGCCGTCTCGGCCGGGATCTCCGCCCCGGGGCCCGGCGTCACTGAGATCGGCGCCTTGATCCTGGAAACGGTCTTTACAGCTATCTTCCTCGTGGTCATCCTGACCGTGTCGAAGCGATCGCCGGGGATGGCTGCCATCGCGATCCCTCTGACCCTCGTGGCGATCCACTTCGCGATCGCTACGACGAGCGGCTCGTCGGTCAATCCGGCGCGGTCGATCGGTTCTGCCGTGATCGGTGGGGACTTGAGCTCGCTCTGGATCTACCTCATCGGCCCGACGATCGGCGGCATCATCGGATACGGGATCTACAAGGTGACCGGCGCCGATGATGAGGAGGCGTCCGCCTAGCGACCCTCGAGCGAGCGGACGCTGTCTTCAGCCTGCCCGCCGCAGTGACCGCTACGTTGCCGCCTCCGGAGTCACCCCGGGCGACGGAGCCGGCAGACCGGGCAGGATCGCTGGATCGAGCACTGGCAGCTGGTCCTTCTCGACCAACCAGCAAGCCGCCGACTGTCCTCCACCCAGATCGAACAGCGGCGGCTCCTCAACCTGGCACCGGTCGAACGCCACCGGACAACGCGGATGGAAGCGACAACCGGTCGGGATGTGGGCAGCATCTGGCGTCTCGCCCTTGAGGATCGTTCGTTTGGCCCGCATGCCGGCGTCCGGTGGGTCGGGCGACGGAGAGACGGAGACGAGCGCCTGCGTATACGGGTTGCGCGGCGAGCTGATGACCGTCTGAGCCGGGCCGATCTCCATGATCTTGCCGAGGTACATGACGGCGATACGATCGGCGATCACCCAGGCAAGGGCGAGGTCGTGGGTGATGAACAGGTAGGTCAGCCCACGCTCCTCGCGCAGGTCCAGCATCAGGCGGAGCAACTCGGTCCGGATCGAAACGTCGAGCATCGACACCGGCTCATCGGCGACCACGAGTTGCGGGCCCATGACCAGCGCACCCGCGATGACGACCCGTTGACGCTGGCCGCCGGACAGCTCGTGCGGGTATCGGAAGGCGAAGTCGGCCGGTAGTCCCGCCGACTCGAGGGCCGAAATCACCTGGGCCTCACGGTCGGCCAATCGCGGCGCCAGGCCGTTGACTTCCAGCGGTTCGGCCACGAAATCGTGGATCGTCTGCCTCGGGTTGAGCGTCTCGTACGGGTCCTGGAAGATGAGTTGCACTCGGCGCCTGTAGTCCCGTAGCTGCTTGGGGCCCCACAGCGCTGAGACATCCTCGCCCGCGAAGGTGATCCGACCCGCCGTCTGCTTGGTCAGTTTGACGATGACCCGCCCGATCGTCGTCTTCCCGGACCCCGATTCCCCGACCAGGCCGAGGACTTGGCCCTCGTCGATCGCCAGGTCGACGCCGTCAACTGCACGAATGACGCCACGCGGTCGTCGCGCGAGCGCGTCGATGAGGCCACTTCGGATCGGGAAGTGCACCTGAAGCCCGCTGACCCGGATGAGTTCGGTCATTTGCCGACCGATCCGGGCGTGCCCGGTGATGCACCGACCGCGGGCGTTTCCGCGGCCACGGGTGGCATCCGCCGGGATGCGACGTCCTCCGCGCTGATCAACATCCCTCCGCCGGCGCCAGCTGGGTGAAGATGGCATGCGACCCGCACCCCGTCCGGGAAGAGGACTTCCGGCGGGACCACCTCGCGACAGACGTCCATGGCGGCCGGACAGCGGGGATGGAAACGACAGCCTTCCGGCGGGTTGAGGAGGTCCGGCGGTATGCCGGGGATCGTCTCGAGCGTCCGCCGATCAGAGTTGATATTCGGGAACGCCCCAAGGAGACGTTCCGTGTACGGGTGGCGCGGCGCGGTGAAGATCCGGCTGACTGGACCTTCTTCCGCGACCCGGCCCGCGTACATGATCATCGTCCGATCGCACGTCTCGGCGATGACCGACAGGTCATGAGTGATGAGGATGAGTGACAGCCCGAGGTCGCGTCGGAGCGACTCGAGCAACTGGAGGATCTGCGCCTGGACCATGACGTCCAGGGCCGTCGTCGGTTCATCGCCGATGACCAGCGCCGGATCGCAGGCCAGCGCCATGGCGATCATGGCCCGCTGTCGCATCCCACCCGACAGTTCGTGCGGGTAGGCTTTCGCGCGTTTGCGCGGGATCCCGACAAGTTCCAGAAGCTCCGCGGACTGCCGCGTCGCGCGGTCCCGGGTAGCGCCGAGACGGATCTCGATCGGCTCGGCGATCTGCTCCCCGACCCGACGAACCGGGTTGAGCGCATTCATCGCGCCCTGGAAGACGATGCTGATCTCGCGCCAGCGATACCGGCGCAGCTGATTCTCCGTCTTGGGCACCAGATCGATGCCGAACAGTTCGATGCTGCTGCCCTTGCGGATCCGGGCATTGCTTGGCAGGATCCGGACGAGGGACAGGGCCGTCGTCGTCTTGCCACAGCCGGATTCACCGGCCAGGCCCATCGCTTCCCCATCGTCGACGCGGAAACTCACCCCGTCGACGGCCTTGACCCATCCGGCATCGAGCTTGAAATGTGTTCGCAGGTCCTTGGCGACCAGGAGGGGCGCCCCGGGCACCGCCAGCTTTGGCAGGGATCCGCGCCGCCCACTCTGTCGTTCACCGATCCCCCCCGGCGGCAATCCGTCGGGTGCGGCATCATCACCTAGAGCGACCACGGGGTCTGAGGCTGACGACACGGACGGATCGGTCTCGTCATCGGCGAATCGGTCGCGCGCCTCGAGGTCGCGGGCCAGGCCCAGTTCCTCCCGGGGGGCGGTCATCGTCGGACCTGGGCCTTCGGGTTGAGGATGTCGTCCAGGGCGTTGCCAACCAGGGTGAACGACAGCACGACCAGGACGACGCACGTGGCCGGCGGCGCGATGTACCACCACGCGCCAAGGCCGGGGGCGCCGGCCGATTGGGCCGACTCGAGGAGCTGACCCCAGGACGGGGCGAACGGATCGCCCAGGCCGATGAACGCCAGGCTCGTCTCGATGAAGACCGCGGCGGCGAAGGTGATGACCGCCTGGGCCACGATCAGGTTCACCACGTTCGGGAAGATGTGTCGGCGCATGATGTGTCCGGATCCGCTGCCGATCACTCGAGCGCGGTCGACGAACATCCGCTCGCGGATCGAGAGGGTCTGCGATCTGATGATCCGGGCGGTCGTCGCCCACGACGTGATGCCGATAACGACGACGATGACCAGGAGCGTCGCCCGCAAGCCGAGGAACTCAGCCTCGGGGCCGATGATGTCGAGGATGACCGGCGCCAGGACGATCGCCAGGACGAAGGTCGGCAGGACGAGGAAGAAGTCGGTCACCCGCATCAAGCCACTGTCGGTCCACGAGCCGAGG
The DNA here is from genome assembly GCA_004525275.1 of Thermomicrobiales bacterium. GTDB lineage: Bacteria > Chloroflexota > Limnocylindria > Limnocylindrales > CSP1-4 > SPCO01. The sequence goes on from SPCO01000005.1 coordinate 3,496, forward strand.
AACCCGGCCGCGACCCCGATGGACGTGCCGACGACGATCGTGATGGCCGTCGCCATCAGTCCGATGGACATCGAGATCCGCGCGCCGTGGACGGTCAGGTTGAGGATGTCGCGGCCAAGTTCGTCAGCGCCGAGAATGTGGGCGGCAGACGGCGGCTCGAGCCTCGTGCCAGTGGCGCTCACGACGGTCTCTTTCGCACCAACGAAGAGGTCTGGCGAAAGCGCCATCAGGGTGAATGCGGACAGGATGGCCAGGCCGATCAGGCCGTCGCGCCGACTAGCGAATTGCCCAGCGAACTCGCGTGCGCCCCTGACCCGAAGCCGCCAGCGCTCTGCTCTGAGGCTTCGCCCGGTGGGCACGAAGTCGGCCGAGCCGGTCATGACCGCACCCGCGGATCGAGCCGGCCATAGATGAGGTCGGCCCCAAGGTTCGCCACGACCACGGTGACGGACAGCAGCAGGAAGACGCCCTGGAGGACCGGGTAGTCACGGGTCTCGAGGGCATCGACCGTCAGTGTCCCCAGGCCCGGCCAGTTGAAGACGACCTCGGCCGTGATGGCGCCCGCGACGACGTATCCCAGCTGGATGGCGATGATCGTGACCATCGGGAGCATGGCGTTCGGGAATGCATGCTGGCGCAGCACGCGCCGGTCCTTGAGGCCTTTGGCTCGAGCCGTGGTGACGTAATCCTCTGAGCGCGTTTCGATGATGGCGGACCGCATGATGATGCTGTAGCCGCCGATGAGCCCGAGCGAGATCGCGGCCAGGGGCAGGACAAGGTGCCGCAGGAAATCGAACAGCTGGGTGAGGAACGACGCGGAACTGAGCCCGGGGGTGGTCATCCCGGACGTGGGGAACCAGCCGAGCCCCGCCGCGAAGATGATGATGAGGGGCATGCCGATGACGAAGTAGGGCATGGAGTAGAGGATCAGGCTCGTGCCGCTGGCCACCTTGTCGCCACCACTCCCGCGGCGCCAACCCGCGTACGAACCGGCCGTGAGACCGACGATGATCGCAATGACCTCAGCTGGGATGAGCAGGAGCATCGTCGGCCAGAAGTGGCTCTCGATGACGTCCACGACGGACTGCCCACGGAACTGGAGCGAATAGCCAAGATCGCCGGCCGCGGTCGCCTTGACATACCCGACGAATTGATCCGGGAAGAGGGGCTTGTCGAGTCCCCAGTCGGCCCGCACTTGTTCGACCTTCTCCTGGGTCAGGTACGGGTTTCGAAGGAGGATCCGCTCCGGCGAGCCCGGCATCATCCTGAACAGGAGGAAATTAAGCAGGACGATCGCGATGATGGTCACGATCGCCTGCGCGATCTTTTGAACGATATAGCGGCCACTCATGGCAGCCTCGCCCTAGGTCCTATTCGTCGTCGTCGTCCTCATCCGATGCCTTGCGGCGCCGGCTCATCCCGTATGCGACCACGATCGCAGCGATGATGAGCAAGCCGATGACGATCAGGATCGGGGTGCTGTCCGACGTGGACGACGTGTCACCGCCGCCGTCGCCCGACGCGGCCGGCGCTGCCGTCGCGGACGCAGTCGGCGCGTCTGACGGTGCGGCGGCCGACGCCCCAGCCGATGGCTCCGGCGTCGCGACCACGGCGTTCGGGTCGGTCAGCAGCGTGTAGCCCAGCGTGCCATACGTGAACAGTGGCGTCCCGTTGGCCGTCGGCTGGTTCTGCCAGCCGGCGAACTTGTCGGTCCGATACGCGTCCAGGTTGGCGTCGTAGTACAGGATGTCGTAGGGGGCCTCGTCGTAGATGAGGTTCTGCGCCTCCGCGAGGATCGCATGGCGCTCCTCGTTGGTCGCGGCATCGAACTGGGCCTGCTGGAGCTCATCGAATTTGGGGTTGCAGTACTGGCTGTCTGACGAATTGCCGATCGAATCGCAGGTGAAGACCCCGAGCGCCCCGCCCGGATCGATGCCCCACGCCCAGCCCCACAACTCGATGTCGTAGTCGGCGTTGTACTTCTTGCCGGCCTCCGGTGGCAGGACCAGTTCACCGAGGGTCGCAGAGCCCCGGCGTTCCGCCGACAGCTCGATCCCGAGCGCCTTGTACCACTCCTGAATGAACTGCGCGACCTTCGGGTAATTGTCGTCCGAACCTGGAAAGTACATCCGGAGCTTGATCTTCTTGCCGTCCTTGTCGAGGCGGTTCCCGTTGGCGTCGGTCGGGTAGCCGGCCGCCTCGAGGGCGGCGATCGCCGCGGCGGGGTCATAGGGCAGCGGGTTGGTCGGTTCGACGTGCCACTGGGTCAGCACCGGTGGGACGATGGTCGTGCCGACCTCACCGTAGCCGCCCAGAACGCGGTCCACGAGCGTCTGGTGATCGACGGCCATGACCAGCGCGCGCCGGAAGGCCGGGTCGAGCAGGGCGGTGGTAGACGGGCCGCCGTCCTCGATCGTCTTGCCGGTCCCGGTCCCGTACGTATTGAACGCGAGCTGGGTCCAGCCGTTGGCGGCACCCGCGACGGTCACGATGTTGGGGTCGGACTTCAGATCGTCGAACTGCGCGGCGTTGCCTCCGCGGGCGTAGTCGATCTCGCCCGCCTTGAGCGCCTGGATCATCGGGTCCGCGGACTTGAAGAACTGGATGACGATCTCATCCGGATACGCCTGATTGCCCCAGTAGCTCTCGTTCCGGACGAAGCGGGCGAACTGGCCGGTCTGCCATTCTGCGACCGTGTACGGACCCGTGCCTACGAGTGGAGCATCGAATTTCGCATCGCCGATCGTCTCGAACGTCTCGTTACCCCAGATGTGCTTCGGGATGATCGGCATATAGGTCTGCAGGACACGTTCCGACGAATCTTCGGTTGAGACGATCATGGTCGAGTCGTCGGGGCACTCGACCGCGGTGACCTTTGCCTCGTCGAGCCCGGGGTCCAGATATCCCGCTCCAAGGCTGCCGATGCCCGCCTTGGAGTTGATCGCGTCGATGCCGAGTTGCCAGGAGAAACAGGCGTCCGCAGCGGTTGCCGGCGTACCGTCCGACCAGGTCATCCCGTCGCGGATGTGGAATGACCACGACTTTCCGTCGGCGGCTCGCTCCCACTTGTCGGCGAAGCCGGGGACGGGCTCGAGATCGGGCCCGAAATCGACCAGCAGGTTATAGGTCAGCTGGAACGCGTCGTAGCCCACGACGAGCAGCGTGCTGTATGGGTTCAGCGAATCGAGATCCTGGGTCGAACCGACACGCAGGGTGACCGGATCCGCGGCCAGAACGGGGGCCGCAGCCGGCATGACAAGGACCATGGCGAGTCCCAGGCCCGCCAGCGTGCGACCTTGACGGCCGCGCAGGAACGATCGCATCTGATGCCTCCTCATGTAAGGGCCCTACGCGCCCGAGATGGTCGGTACGGTGGCACAGTAGACCGCCTTTCCGCAAACGCGACCCATACCGCGCGTCAGCGGACCGATCAGACCACCGCGAGACCGACTTTGAAGCGCTCGAACGCGGGGGGCTGTCGGGTACGGGGCTATCCGGGAATACCGGGCGATCCGGTGTTGCTCAGGCGGGCGCGCGCGAGGGCCAGCCGGCCGATGGCGACGACCGTCATGACATCCGTGATCCGTCCGTCGAGGGTCATCGCCAGAGCATCGTCGAACGGCAGCCAACGCGTCTCGAGCGCCTCGGATGCCTCCGGCGTGGCCGTGCCGTGCGTCAGGCCGGTGGCGACGAACAAGACGGCAAGTTCGTCCGAGACACTGTTCGAGAGATGGACCCGGGCGAGCTCGCGCCATTCGACGGCCTCCACGCCGGTCTCCTCGAGGAGCTCGCGCTGGGCACCCGCCAGGGCCGTCTCACCGACCGGCACGCCGCCTTCCGGGATCTCCCACGAATAGGCGTCCAGCGCATAACGATGCTGGCCGACGAGGAGGACCCGGTCGGCCGCGTCGAGGACCACGACCCCGGCCGCGAGGTTGACGAAGTGGACGACGCCGTAGATCCCCGGGGTGCCGTCCGGACGGGTAACGTCGTCGTGCCAGACGGTCAGCCAATCGTTCTCGTAGGCGACTCGCCGTTGGCGGCGACTCCAGGGCCCGATCCTGACTGGTCGGTCGTCATCCATCGGCGCATCGTCGCATGTGGCGGTCGGCGGTGCGCGACAGGGCCGGCGCGCTCGTAGACTCCGAGGGTGCCGACCACCGATCCGACCCACGGCCGGCCCGCCAGCGAACCCATCCATGCCGTCGAGACCGTCTTGGACGCCCGGATCACGGCCCGCGACGGGATCCAGCTCTCGGCCAACCTGTGGCTTCCTCGCTCGTCATCCGGCGATCCGGAACGGTTCCCGGCGATCCTCGAGATGATCCCGTACGGCAAGGACAATTGGCGACGAAACGCCGACATCGCCCGCGGGACCTATTTCGCGGAGCGCGGCTATATCCTGTGCCGGGTCGATGTCCGCGGCACCGGGTCGTCCGAGGGCATCGCTCTCGACGAATACACCGAAGCGGAAACGTTTGACGGCTATGACGCGGTCGAGTGGCTCGCCGCTCAACACTGGTGTAGTGGCTCGGTCGGGATGTGGGGGATCAGCTATGGGGCGTTCACGGCGATCCAGGTCGCCAAGCTCCGCCCGCCACACCTTCGGGCGATCGTCCCGGTCCAGGGGACGGATGACCGGTACCTGAGCGACGTCCACTACATCGGTGGCTGCGTGACCGTCAGCGAGCTTTCGCAGTACGCGGTCAGCCAGGTCGGGATGAACGCGATGCCGCCCGACCCTGCGTTCCGGGACGACGATTGGCGTGCCGAATGGCTGGCTCGCCTCGAGGCGACACCGCCGTGGCTCATCGCTTGGCTCAGGCAGCAACACGACGGCCCCTACTGGCGACAGGGGTCATTGGCCCCCGAGTACGGCGCCATCGAGGCAGCCATCCTCAACGTGGGCGGCTGGATGGACGCCTATGTCGACGCGGCGCTGCGCATGCAGGCGAATTGCCCCGCCCCGAGCCGGACGATCGTCGGTAACTGGGTCCACGGTTGGCCGTCCTCGGCAACGCCGGGCCCGAACCTCGACGAGCTCCACGAGGTGCTGCGATTCTTCGATCGGTGGCTGAAGGGCGTCGAGAACGGCTCCGACGGCGAGCCCGCGGTCACCTGGTTCGAGCGTGAATACGCGGAACCCGAGGCCTTTTCAGCGGTGCTTCCTGGGCGCTGGCGGGCCGCGTCCGCCTACCCGCACCCGTCGACGATGCAACATGAGTTGCCCCTCGGTGGTGGCGCGACGCCCCTCGTGGGCATGCTGGGCGCAGTCGGTCCGACGGCATCCGCCGGGATCGACCGGTATCGCCATCGACCCACCGTGGGAACACAGGCCAGCCTGTCCTGGGGCGCCGGCGGCGAACCGAACGGCCTGGCCCGCGACCTGCGCCCCGACGAGGTCCTCGGCCCGACGTATACGTCGGCGCCGCTGTCCGAGCCACTCGAGATCCTCGGGGTCCCGGTGGTCATCCTCCACCTGGAGGTTTCGGCACCGATCGCGACGGCGGTCGTCCGTCTATCCGATGTCGCTCCAGACGGGACCTCCGCCCAGGTCAGTGCCGGGATCCTCAACCTCACCCACCGGACATCACACGTGGATCCGCGGCCGATGGAGCCCGGCCGCGTGGAGGAGATCCGGGTCGAGCTGCGGCCGGCCGGCTATCGCTGGCAACCGGGTCATCGGATCCGCGTGTCGGTCGCGTCCTCGTACTGGCCGGTGATCTGGCCGTCGCCCAGCACCTGCGACTTCGCCCTGCACCACGGGCCGGCCACGCCTTCGCGCCTCGTCCTCCCGGTCGTGCCCCCGGCCGGCGGTCCGGGCGATGTGCCGGTCACCGCGTTCAAGACCACGGCACCGAACCTGCCCGCGGTCGGTAGCGAAGGCCGTGCCGACGCCCCTGCCTGGAAGATCACGACCGACGTTCTGGCCGGGACGGTGACGGTTACGGTCCACGACGGCGGCGAGGACGTGCTTGACGACGGCCGTCGGCTCTATTCCGCCGAAACCCTGACCATGACCGCCAGTGATGCGGATCCGGCCCGCGCAACCCTGAGAGCCGACGTCGTCTATCGCTGGCGCGAGCGCACCTTCGAGACCGAGATCCGAGCCCGCTCCAAGCAGACGAGCGACGCAGAGGCTTTCTACCTGGCGATCGAACTCGAGGTCGATGTCGACGGCGATCCGTTCTTCCGCCGTGATTGGCGCGAGCGCATCGCACGTCGCCTGGTCTGACTCGAGGCGCCGGTATCAGCCCCCGCTGACGCGCCCGACGATCTCGGCGATGACCCGGCGTGAATCGGCCGAGTCGTATCGCAGTAACGCATCGGGCTCGATCGCCTGCTCGACGATCCGCCCGCCGATCCGCGTGTACAGGACCGGGTAGATCGCCCCGGTCCCATCAGACTCCAATGTTGCCGCCACGGCATCCGCGCCACCGGCATCCAACACGTGGGCGAGCGGCTGGACGCCGTCGTCGCGAAACCCGCCCGCCGGATCGATCGACAGGACCTGCGCGAGGTAGGCACGCTGGTGGAACAGCGCAGGCGCGTCCGCCAGCTCGGCCGCGATGAGATCCGCCGCAGCTTCCGCGCTTAACACGCGACGTTCGGGTTGCCAACCGAAATGGGTCGCCGCGATGTGGCCGGCCAGGATGCGGGCGTTGTACCGGGAACCTTGGACGGCCCCCGAATTGGACGGCACACCGTGCTTCTGGAGGCCCTTGGCACCTTGTCCGATGGTCCCCGCGAAGAAGATCCCGGGAACACCGCTGCTCTCCCACCACGGCGTCTGGATGGGCAGGCGGCTGGCCCCGAAGGTCCCGACGCCCAGGTCGGGCAGATCCTGCAGTGGACACACAAAACCGGTCGCCGAGATCACTTCGTCCACTTCGAGTGCAAGGTCGGCACCACCATCGCTCCGCCGGAGACGGGCGGTCAGGCGCCCATCCGGCGAGCGCTCGATGCGGTCGATCGAGGCATCCAGGACGCTGACCCCACCACCAAGGATGTGATCCTCGAACGGCTGCACGTAGCGAGCTCGGACCCCGACCAGGCTGCGCGTGTCGACGGACAATCGGGTCCGCGAGGGCGAAACGAGAATGAGCTGCCTTGCCCAGGGCAGGAGTCCGGTCGCAAGCTCGAAACCGGAGTTCTGCTTGCCGATGAGCAGTACGCGGCGATCCGCGTAGGACTCCACCGGACGGACATCGGCGTAGTGATGGGTGTGTTCCATGCCAATGCCAGGCGGTGTATATGGTTCGGCGACACCCACGGCCACGACGAGGACCGTGCACGTATAGACCCCGTCCGTCGTCTCGACCTCGAAGCGCTCACCCTCGGCCGTCGACAACCGACGGGTCGCGGTCCAGCGACAGTCGTAACGGATCTTGATCGCCGCACGCTCCGCGAATGCCGCCAGGTTCGCTTCCATCTCGGGCCGCGACGGAAAGTACGAGGTGCCGTCCATGAACTCTGCCTGGATCGCCCGGAGCCCCGGGTCGTCGGTCAGCAGGCTATTCCAGTCAAATCGCTCGTAGGCACGCGAGTCCCGCTGGACCGGGGCGAACGGCTTCGTCCAAGACAGGAGGCGCTGGAAGAACGGCCAGCGCCGGAACATCCCGCCCGCGGAGGGGTCGGCGGAGATGACCGCGTGGTCGATCCCAGCCTGACGCAGCGAATACGAGGTCTGCAGGGCACCCGGTCCGCTGCCGATGACCAGGATCGGGTAGTCGCCGGGCGGGAACGGGGCGCTCAGCTCCGCCATCGATTGGCCGCCCGCAACCGACGCGCCTGGGCCTGGAGCATCCGATACATCACCCTTGGATGTGCAACGAGGAAGGATTCGAACGCGGGTCCGGCGAGCATCAGGCAGCGCAGCGAACGAGTAGCTACCACGTCCGCGATCGGCGACTCGCTGAGCATCAGCGAGACCTCGCCAAAGAACTCACCTCGCCCCAGTCTGGCGCGCTCCGTTCCATCGACGACGACGGCCGCCTCGCCATCAAGGATCACGTAGAACGCCGAGCCGGTCAGCCCCTGGCGGAGCACCTTGTCACCCTCGGAGAAGACGGTCTCCTCGAACAAGTGGACGATCCCCTCGAGCTGCGGCCCGGTCAGATCGCCAAACAGCGCGAAACTCGCGATCGCGTCTACCAGCTCCGCTCGTTCGACCATCCGCTTATGTTGCCAGATACAGGCAAGGGCGTAATGCCATCCGTGTTTGACGGCCCACGGTCCATCGGCGCAGCATGGCTCCAACGTCGCATATGGAGGACCAGGATGACCCTGACCCGCGACCGCAAGGCGGTCCTGCTAGCGTCGGCGCGCCTGTTCGAAGGCGTTGACCACGATGGGATGGATCGCATCGCTGCGGCGGCCGTTGAGGTGGACTTCCCAGCCGATCACGTCATCGTTCAGCAGGGCGAGATCGGCACCGGGTTCTTCGTCGTCGTCAGCGGTGGCGCCCGGGTCGTCCGTGACGGGAGGGCGGTGGCGACCCTGGGCCCGGGCGAGTTCTTTGGGGAACTCTCGCTCCTCGACGGGCGACCGCGCGTGGCCCAGGTCGTGGCGAGCGGTCCGACGACCTGTCTGGCCCTTGCGTCGTGGGAACTTGAGAGGATCCTCCTCGAGGAACCGCGGGCGGCGCTGGCCATCCTGCGCGGCGTCGCCGGCCGACTCCGGGACCTGACCGAAGCCGGGCGGCACTGATCGGGGGTCCCGTGAACGACACCAGGGGCCCGATACCAATGGCACTGCCGACCCGCGGGACATTCACATTTCTGTTCTCCGACATCGAGGGGTCGACCGGCCTCGAGAGCCGGATCGGGCGCGATCGGTACAGCGCCGTGCTGGTCCGCCATCGTGAACTCCTCCGCGCGATCTGGACGGCTCACGCCGGGGTCGAGCAGGGCACGGAGGGCGACTCGTTCTTCGTTGCGTTCGCCGAAGCGCCGGCCGCCGTCGCCGCAGCCGTGGCCGGCCAGCGAGCGATCGGCGCCGAACCGTGGCCGGAGGACGCCCCCATCCGGATCCGGATGGGTCTCCACACGGGCGGTGCCGAACTGGTCGGCAACAGCTACGTCGGGCTGGCCATCAACCAGGCGGCGAGGATCGCCGCCGCCGCCCACGGCGGCCAGATCCTGATTTCGGGGACGACGGGCGACCTGGCGCTCCCCGGTCCCACGGACGGGGTCCGCCTCCTCGACCTCGGTGAGCATCGCCTCAAGGACCTCAGCGCGCCCGTCCGGATCCGCCAGGTCGTCGCCGACGGTCTGACGTCGGACTTCCCGCCCATCCGCAGCCTCGACGCGCACCCGAACAATCTGCCGACCCAGCTGACGACCTTCGTCGGCCGCGATCCGGAATTGGCGGAAGTAACGCGACTGCTGGCCACGTCCCGACTCCTGACCCTCACCGGGCCCGGCGGGACCGGCAAGACCCGGCTCTCGCTCCAGCTCGCGGGCCAGGCATCCGATGCGTTCCCGGAAGGCGTCTTCTTTGTCCCGCTCGAACCCGTCCGGGATCCGATGCTCATCGCGCCGCGGATCGCCGGCGTCGTCGGCGTCGCCGAGGGATCCACCCAGCCGATCGTCGATTCGCTGACCGACTGGCTGCACGACAAGCGCGTTCTCCTCGTCCTCGACAATTTCGAACAGGTGGTCGCCGGGGCGCCGATCGTGGCCGACCTGCTCCGAGCCGCCCCATCGCTCAAGGTGATCGTGACAAGCCGCGCTGCCCTCCACGTCTCGGGCGAACAGGAGTATCCGGTCCCGGGCCTGCCGACCCCGCCTGATCCGGGCCACCAGACGGGCCTGGATCGACTGCAGCTTTCGGGGGAGACACGGGTCATCGACCTCGAGGCGCTGGGCCAGTACGCGGCTGTGCGACTCTTCATCGAGCGGGCCGTCGCCGTCCGGCCGGGCTTCGCGGTGACGAACGCCAATGCGCCGGCGGTCGCGGCGATCTGCGCCCGGCTCCATGGGATGCCGCTGGCCATCGAACTCGCCGCCGCCAGGACCAAGATCCTGTCGCCCGATGCGATCCTCGCCCGACTCGATCATCAACTGGACGTTCTGGCCGCCGGCTCGCGCGACCTGCCGGCACGCCAGCAGACGCTGCGCGGAGCGATCGCCTGGAGCTACGAGCTCCTGGATCCGGGCGGTAAGCGTCTCCTGGACTACCTGTCCGTCTTTGCGAGCGGCTGCGACCTTTCGACAACCGAAGCGGTCTGTGGACCGGCTGACGAGATCGGCGGCGACATCCTCGACGGCCTGATGGCGCTGGTCGACCAGAGCCTGGTCAAGGTCGAGGAGACGGCCGACGGTGAGCCGCGATTCCGCCTGCTCGACACGATCCGGGCCTTCGCGGCTGAACAGCTCGAGCTCGACGGCGACGGCGAGCGGATCCGGGACCGCCATCGTGACTGGTATGTCGCACTCCTGAAGCAGGCCGCCGCCGAACTGCCCGGCTCCGACCAGCGACGATGGCTTGATCGGCTCGAGCTCGAGCACGACGACATCCGGGCGATCCTGGACCGCGCCGTCGAGGCCCAGGATCGTGACGTGGCGATCAGCGTCGCCTTCGATATGTGGCGGTTCTGGCAGAAGCACGGTCACCTGGCCGAGGCCCGTCGCCGTCTCGAGGCCATGGCAGCGGCTCCCTGGTCACACGGCGACCCGCGACTTCGAGCCAAGCTCGTGGAGGCGCTCGGCGGCACGTGCTGGTGGCAGGGCGACCTGTCCGAGATGGACCGCTGGTACCAGGAAGCGCTGGCGATCTGGAGGATTCTTGACGACCCGTCGGAGCTGGCCAACGCCCTCTACAACGCCGCGTTCATCGGTTCCGTCCCGGAACCCGACGGCGATACGGCCGGGGGCCCGCAAGGGATCGGATTCGCGAATCTTGAAGAGGCGCGTGACATCTACCACCGGATCGGCGATGTCCGCGGTGAGGCGAACGTGATCTGGGCGATGGGCAACTACCGGTACTTCCATTCGATGGCTGACCTTGGAGTGGACGAGTTCCGCCAGAGCCTCGCGATGTTCCGCGAGGTCGGCGACAAGACGATGGAGGCCTGGAGCCTGCACATGCTCGGGACGGGACTCCTTCGCGGCGGCGACCTTGACGAGGCGCGTGGCCATATCGAACACGCGATGCGGCATTTCCACGACTCGGGTGACGCGGCGGGGGTCACCTTGTGCCTGGACGATCTGTCGGCCGTCGCCGTGGCGGAGGGCGATCTCCCTCGCGCCGCCCGACTCCGGGGCGCCGCCCGCAACCTGGCAACCGAGTCGGGTGCCACCCTGGCCACTTTCGTCGAGGAATCGTTCGAGATCGGCGCCCGACCCGGGGTCAAGACCAGGATGTCGCCGGACGATCTCGCCCGGTACGGGGCCCAGGGGGCGGCCTGGACGCTCGACGAGGCGGTCGCCTATGCCCTCGGCGACGCAGACCAGAAGGTGTCCGACGAGACGGCGTCGTAGGATACGCAGATGACGACACGATTGAGTCAATCGGCGAACCCGGAGCCGGTGCGGGAGAAGAGTGGCATCCCCAAGAACCCGGGGCGACGGGACCTTGGACTCCGGGCGACACTGGTCTTCCCCGATCGCGACATCGTCGATCGGTTCTACGTACCGATCATCTATACCGCATGCCGAACCTGCTATTCCGAGCAGGATCCGGACCTGATCTTCCGGCGGGCCGTCGACGGCGACTTCGAGTCGCAAAAGATGCAGAAGCTCATCAGCTCGGTCATCGAGTCCGTGCATGGCTCGACGATCGAACACGTCGTCTTCACGTTCGCGATCAGTGGCGTTTCCCGGACGCTGTCACACCAGCTCGTGCGCCATCGAGCGGGCGTCGCATTCGATCAGCAGAGCCAGCGCTACGTGAAGTTCAAGGGCGCAGCGACGATGCTCCCCCACTCGATCGCGGAGGGCGATCCCGATCTCCGCGAGCGGTACCAAGAGCAGGTCGATGGCGCGCTTGGATTGTACGGCGACATGCTGGGCGCTGGCATACCAGGTGAAGATGCGCGGTTCGTGTTCCCCAACGCGACCCGAACGAACCTGGTGATGACCACGAACCTCCGGGCGCTCATCCACATGTCCGGGCTACGGCTGTGCACGATGGCCCAGTGGGAGATCCGTCGGCTGTTCCAGCTGATCCGGCACGAAATCTTCACGGTCTCGCCGTTCCTGGGGTCGTTCCTGGCGCCCAAGTGCGTGCCGCTCGGCTATTGCGACGAATTCAACAATCGCGACGGCCACTGCCCCATCCGGCCGCACAAGGATCGTGTCCTTGAAGCATGGGCGGAGAAGGCCACGGCCGCGAAGGCCGCCGGGCGAGCGTTGCCGGTCGCCAACGCCTAGCTCGCCGGGGCACTGCCGCTAGCCGGGTGGCGTCTCGGCCGCCGGCAGGTCAGCCACGAACCGGCGGATGACGTTGGCCAGGCGCGGCCCGGCGATCTTGCCCGACTCAAGGACCTCTTCGTGGGTCAGCGGCTCGCCCGTGTAGCCGGCGCCGGCGTTTGTGACCAGCGAGACACCGCAGACCTCGAGTCCGACCCACCGTGCCGCGATGCATTCGAGGACCGTGGACATCCCGACGGCATGACCACCGAGCGCGGCCAGCATCCGGACCTCGGCCGGGGTCTCGTAGGTCGGACCGGTCAAGCCGACGTAGACACCCTCGACGAGCGGGACATCCTCGGACGCCGCCGCCGCATGGAGCCGGTCGCGCAGCCGCGGGCTCCAGGCGTCCGTCAGGTCCGGGAAGCGCGGTCCAAGCGAGTCCGCGTTAGGCCCGATGAGCGGACTCCGGCCAGTCAGGTTGATGTGATCGCGCATCACCATCAATGCCCCCGGCCCGAACGAAGGATCGAGACCGCCGGCCGCATTCGTGAGCACCACGATCCGAGCTCCGAGGGCCTTGAAGAGCAATACCGGCTGGACGACGAGTCCGGAGTCGAATCCTTCGTACAGGTGAAAACGGCCCTGGAGCATCACGACCGGACGGCCGGCCAGGTGTCCAAGCAGGAGTCGACCTGCGTGGCCGGGAGCCGTCGCCGCTGGCCAGCCTGGGAGCTCGGCAAACGGGATGGCGACCGAATCGTCAAGGTCCTCAGCCAGACCGCCGAGCCCGGAGCCGAGGACGATCCCGACCTCCGGAACGATCGTCGTCCGATCCCTCACGGCAGCCGCCAGCGAGGCGATGAGCGCAGGCTGGTCGGACGGACGGATCGGTCGCGTCGAACCGGTCTCGGCTGTCGATCGGGACATCAGGGCCCTCCACGGAGGCTTCTCCGGCCCGACGAGAGTATCGACACCGGGATGCCGATCACGTCCCGTCGGGCGGGCCACGCCGGAGGCCGTCGTGAGACGGCGCGTCGCGGCGACGAAGCGCCCGAAGCGACCGGCGGCGGAGCGAAGGCCCTTGATGCGATCTCGGTTTCCTCGACCCTGTCGGCCCCTTCGGGCAAGACCTACGGTAGCGAGCGGCCATGACGTGAGTCAACGCGGTTATCCACGAATTCCGCCGCGTTCTTCTCGAGCCCATCCACGACTTGGCCTCGTCTGTGGACAGCCGGTGGACAAGGGGCGATCAGCCACCCATCGCGAACATCTCGATCTTGGGAAGCGTCGTCGTGGCGGCCGAGCGCAACTCCGAGTACCGATCCCCCCGGCGCGACCAGATCGCCTCGATGCGTCCGGTCACGTCGCTGTCCGACGATCCGTCGCGCAGTGGTGCCCGTAGATCGTGTCCGTCGACCGCGAACAGGCAGGTATACAGACGCCCCTCGGCGGACAGCCGTGCGCGTGTGCAATCACGGCAGAACGGTTGGGTCACCGAGGAGATGACGCCGAACTCGCCGCCGCCGTCCTGATATCGCCACCGTCCGGCAACCTCTCCAAGGTACGACGGTTCCGTCGACTCGACCGACCAGACCGTCGCCAACATATCGATGATCTCGGCGGCCGGCACCACCTCATCGAGACGCCACCCGTTCGAGTGGCCGACGTCCATGTATTCGATGAAACGCAGGATGACTCCGGTCTCTCGCGCCCATCGAGCCATGGGCAGGATGCTCGACTCGTTGATCCCCCGGCGCACGACCATGTTGATCTTGACCGGCGCGAGACCAGCCTCGATCGCCGCGGCCACGCCATCAAGGACCCGCGCCACCGGGAAATCGATCCCGTTCATCGCCCCGAACACCGCGTCTTCGAGCGAGTCGAGACTGATCGTCACGCGCTTGAGGCCGGCGTCGGCCAGGGGGCTGGCAAGCTGGCGTAGCGCCGAGCCATTGGTCGTCAGGGTGAGATCGATCTCACCGCCATCTGGCCGCCGTAGCGAGGCGAGCAGTGAGATCAGGTCGGGCAGGTCGCGCCGGACCAGCGGCTCACCGCCCGTGATGCGCAGCTTCTCCACCCCAAGCGACACGAAGATCCGGGCGACGCGCTCGATCTCCTCGAAGCTCAGGACCTGGTCGCGCGGAAGGAACGCATAGTCGCGACCGAAGATCTCCTTCGGCATGCAATAGGTACAGCGAAAATTGCATCGATCCGTGACCGAGATTCGGAGGTCGCGCATCGCCCGGCCGAACGTATCGGTGGGAATGGGACGTCCGTCGGCTGACGCTTGGCTTTCCATCGGCTGCATGGTAGCCCGGAATGGCGCGACCGCTCGGCGGTACCACCGGCGCAGACCGCTGGTACCTCTAGCCAACTGCACCATACCGACCCTCGCTGCCACGATGCGACCAAGCCGTGGATGGCAGGCAGACCCATCTGACATCCCCAACCTGAGGATCGCGACGCATGGCCCAGATCGAGACAGCCCAAGGATCCAAGCTCCAGTGGCCGGACGAGAAGGCGTATGCCGAATCTCCGGTCGACACTGAATCCGCCCCCAGCGAGGAGGTCGAGACGCCCGCTATGGCCGATACCAACACCTCGACCGAACTGGTCGAAAGCCCGGACGCCCCCGCTCCTGGCGCCCCAACGACAGGGCGCCGTCCGACCAAGATCATGGCCGACCTGAGTCGGGCGATGCAGACCGCCGCAGCCAGTTCCCGCGATGAGACGATGGCTCGGTTCAGTTCCGACGCCAAGGTCGTCGTCGAGGAGATCCAGGTCTCGGCGACTGGCGAGGGCGCCGACATCCGCCGTCAGGCCGATGACGATGTCGCGGCCGTGCGCGAATGGTCCAAGGGCGAGATCGCCCGGATCCGCGAAGAAGCAGAGACGCGCATCGGCATGCGCAAGGGCACGCTGGACAGCGAGATGGAAGCCCACGCCGCGATCGTCGAAGCGCGCATCCAGCAAGTCGCCTCCACGGTCCAGGAATTCGAAGCCGAGATGGCCACGTTCTTCGAGCGGCTGCTGGCCGAGGAAGACCCGACCCGGATCGCCAGCATGGCCGAAACGATGCCGGAACCGCCGGATCTGGTTGGGATCGCCGCTTCGATCGCCGGGCCGGCCATCGCGCCGTTCGACCCGGCCCCACCGACGTCGCCATCGTGGCCGGACGAGGATGTCGCGAACGCGGCCGGCGACGACGAACCCGTTTCCGAGCTGACCGAGACAACCGAAGCGATCGTCGGCGATGCCCTGGCTGCCAGCGAGACGCCAGCCGAGCTCGATTTCGCCTCAGCCGAGGCCGAGGCCGAGGCCGCGGCCGCGGCCTTGACCGAAGACGAATCAGCCATGACCGAGAACACTGAAGCGGCCGACGATGAGACGGCCGCGGAACCGGTCGCCGAAGAGATCTCCGATGGTTCCGAGGATGTCCCGACCAGCAGTCACGCGACCACGCGGGTCTCCGTCGTCGGACTGGTGAGCGTCGCCAGCATCGCCACCTTCAAGCGCAGCCTCGGGCGCGCCTCGGGCGTATCCGGGATCCGGGTCGCGTCCGGGCCAGATGGTGAGTTCGTGTTCACGGTCGAGCACGAGTCCGGAATGTCCCTTGGCGATGCCATCGCAGCTTTGGCGGGCTTCGAAGCCCGCGTCACCGGCGAATCGGATAGCGCACTCGAGATCGTCGCCCACGATCCCGACGCGAACGTCTGACCTACCGCTCAATCCACCGAAGGAGTTTTCGTGGCCCGCCCCACCATCGTCATCGCCCTGCCGACCAGCGAGTCCATCGCCGTCTGCGCCGAACTTGATGCCGCGGGCTTTGAGATCCTTCCAGTCGAGCACCCTGACGAGCTCAAGGCCGCCATGGAGGGTCGGGCCGAGCCCGGTCTAGCGATCCTCGATGGCGAGATCGATATCGAGGTCGCCCTCGAGTACGAAGCCACGCTCGGCGGCGAAGAACGAACGGTCCCGATGCTCACGGTGGTCTCACCGCGGGCGTTCGAACGCCTGGCCGGTCAGGCCGGTGGCCACACCGGCGACGAGTACTTCACGCGTCCGTATTCAGCTGATTCGATCCGCTGGCGGGTCGAGGCGATGTGCATCCGGCGCGAGACCGTCGACGACGGGAGCGGCCCCATCCTTCAGGGCGGTGAGATCGAACGCAACGCCTGGGGCGGGCGGGCGACCACGATCGCAGTCTTCAATCCGAAGGGCGGCGTCGGCAAGACGACCGTGGCGACCAATCTCGCATCCGTACTCCAAAGCCGCAAGGACAAGTCCGTGCTGCTCATCGACGCGGACACCGTGACCGGCCACGTGACCACATCGCTCGCGATCGACTCCGTACGGACCGTGGCTGACAGCTGGCGGGACGAAGCCGAAGGCGGCCCCAGCGAGAGCATGCATGACATCTCATCGCCGCACGATTCCGGGATGCGGGTCGTCGCGTTGACCGACTCGCCGCTCCACACCGACGTCCTGGATCCGCCTCGCGTCGCGGCGGCGATCGAGCAGGCGAGGAACCAGTTCGACATCATCATCGTGGATCTGCACCCGTCCTACAGCACCCTCAATCAGGCCATCTTCGAGGTGTCGGACAAGATCCTCGTCCCGGTGACCCCCGATGTGCCCGCCGTGCGAGCCGCGGTCCAGTTGCGCGATGTGGCGGTCAATCTCGGTTGCCGGGAGCGACTGGCCATGGTCATCAACCGGGCCAACAGTGGTCTGAGCGTCGAGGACATGGAGCGGACGGTCGGGATGCCGGGCCTGGCGCTCATCCGATCCGGTGGCCTGCTCTTCGTGCGCGCCGCCAACGAAGGTAGGACCGTGATCGAGATGTTCCCGAAGGAGAAGATCACGGCCGACTTCGACCTGCTGGCCGACAAGATCCTTGGTATCCCGAAGCTCAGCCCCGCTCCCAAGGTCGGGTTCCGACTTCCGACGCGCAGCAAGGAACCGGCCCGCGCCTGAGGCGCTCCATCTACCGGGTCAGCGCGCTCGATCGGTCCAATTGGTGCCGCCCAACGAATCACCGGGCAGCGTCTCGTGGCGCTCGCCGGTTCGTGCGTCGACCTGCTCGACGCCGCGCAGATACTGGCGATTGACCAGGATGGCCGTTGCCACATCGGGGCCGATCGGTCGCCCACCGATCGTCGCAGTGGCGCCCACGACCGGGACGAACATCTCGGACGAGCGCTGCAGGACCGAGTCTGGCTCGGATCCGGGATAGAGCAGGATGGTGCCCACCACTCGGTACGGTGGCGCCTCAAGGGCGACCTCATAGGAAACCTTGTGGATCCGGTGCGCCGCTCGTTCCTCATCGGTCTTGGCCGGCAGCGACGTGTCGTCGGCAAAGACGACGACCAGGTCATACGGGTCGACCGACTTGAGACCTGGCGCCGGAGCCATCATCGAGGATCCGTCGACGGGCGCCCAACTGACCGCATCGATGGCGATCGGCTCCCGCTTGTTGAGCGCGTCCGACAGCCGCCCCTCGATGAGCATCCGGCCGACCAATCGCCACTCCTCGGTCAGCCCGTCGAACGCGATCCCATCGGGCTTCGGCACGCCTTGGGCGCCAGCCGAGTCGACTTGTGCGGATGCCGCTTCCGGGTCCTTCTTCCGCTTCAGAAAGTCGAACGGCACGTCACTCCTCCGCCGAACCCGAGTGCTCGCGAATCGTATCCACGACGCCGACGTCGGCCAATGTGGTGGTGTCGCCCAATACCCGGCCCTCCGCGATATCGCGGAGG
>SPCO01000166.1 GCA_004525275.1 Thermomicrobiales bacterium
GCCGGGCGACCGGGTCGCGGCCGACGCCGACCGGGTCAACGGCACGCTGGTCTTCACGACCGAGTCCGCGACCGTCGTCACCGAGAGCGGGCCGAAGCGCGACGCACGGACGCGGCAGGTCCCGGACCCGACACCCGTCCCGGGCGGGGATCGGCTCAACTAGGTCCACCTGGGAGGCGGCCCGTGCGGCGTGTTCGACGTGACCTGACGTACCCGTTGATCCTCGGTGGGGTGGCCTCCGCCGTGATCGTCGCGCCAATCGGCATCGGCGGTCAGGGCGCATACGGGAGCCTGGCTGTTCGTTGGGCTCGTCATCGCTGCCACGACGTTCGCGGTGGCCCAGCTTCTGCGGGTCGCCCTGCAGCGCGCTGGCAAAGAGGCCGGCCCGGCATCGACCGCGATGAGCCCGGGCAGTTCGGCCACCGTGGTCGTCGCCTCGAGGCCACGGGCCGCGGTCGGATCATCACCGGGTGCCTGATCGCGATCCTTGGTGCCGGTCGCCCCCCGGAGCATGGCCGGCAGGAGGCCGGCGGTGCGCGGGTCGAGTCCGATGCCCGGTGGGTCGTCGGTCCGGTACCAGCCATCGCCGTCGTTGCGGAACGTCTTGTCGTCGCGGACGATGGCGCCCAACTGGTAGGTCGCGCCCGCGAAGTCGGGCGGCTCGTCGCCGACCGGTCCATCGCGGATCTCGAGCCAGAAGCCGGCCGAACTGGCCGCCCCGCGCTCGAGGTAGGTGGCCAGGGCGTAGTGGTCGGTCGTGCTGCCGCCCTTGCCCTGCTCGTCGAGCGGGTCGATGGCGATCGGCGGCCCGCCCGGACGGCGGTCGAGCGACGCGTGCTGGACGATGGTGAAGGTGTAGCCCGAGCCGCCCTCGGCGGTCGCGCGTTCGAGGAGCGTCGCGGCGAGCGCGGTCAGCTCGGCCGGTGACAGGTCAGTGGCCGCCGCTCCGCTGAAGGTCAGGACCGGGCGGGCGACCAGGGCATGGACCGGCGCGATCAGCAGCGCCCCGAGGAGCAGGAGCGGGAGCGCGAGCAGGAGCGGGATCTGACCTCGAGCCGTCCGACCAACGAATGCGGCCCCGTCCGAGGCGCGCTGAACCGGCATCGGTGCCATGGCTCAACTCCCATTCCTCCGGGGTCCGGCCGAGCGAATCGTCGCCGGTGATCCCCAGCCGAGCCCCCGCGTCGGCTGCGCTTGGTATGCGCCGACGCGATCCTCGGCGTAAAGGTCATGCCCCCAAAGTTTGCCGGGGGTGGGTGTGGGAGGCGGTCGCGCGGGACGAACCGGCGAGATTCGTCCGACCTCGGGATGGTCCTTGCCGGTGGAGGCCGTCCTGTCAGGTGGCGATCGCCTCGTCGATCGCATCCATCTCCAACGCCCCAACGTTGGCGGCCTTGGCTACGGCCTTCCATGTGCCAAGGGCATCTCGCACTTCATCGACGATCTGTTCCGCGTCAGCGGTCGGCAGTCGGTAATACTCGGCTGTCTGGACCAGGAGTTCGATGTCTCCGGTGTGGTCGTCAGCATCGATCGCTAGTTCGTGCTCCGGCTTGTCCGGCATCGGGTTCAGGTCGAAGGCAGGAGCCAACTGCCATCCGCCCCTTGCCCGAAGGAAGCCGTGATTCCGGAGATGGTCGTCGCGATGGGCCGTGAGGATGTTGAACGCGACGCGACGAAAGAGCTTCGCGAGTGATGATTCGATCGAACCCGTGGCCCCGTGGTCCGAGATCGCCAGCGCGATGTCGAGGTAACTCGCTGGCTCCCGATCCCTCCGCGACACCATCGTCATCGCCGACGCGTACATCCGTCGGCTGTCATCGATTCGGTCGAAGCGTTTGGCCGCGAACGTGCGGTGTCCGCGTCCGAGCGAAAGAAGGCGATGTTCGGGAACCTCGATGGCGGCCGCTGCAGCGAGTTCGTTCAGGACCCACTCGCATGCGGCCATGTCTCGGGCATCGGTACGCGACGGGAACTTGGCCATCCAGAGTGAGCCGTGGTCGTCGCGAAAGCTCGCCTTCGGCCTGGCTCCGCCAAGCGAGCTACCTGGTGCCAGCAGGATCGCCAGGGCGTGTGCCTCTTTGCTCGCATCACGATCTGGTTGCTCGATCGACTTTGCGGCAGCCGCCAGTTCGGGGAGGCCGGCCATCGGCGGCACCCCGGACGATTCGTCCAGATAGAGGCCTTCCTCGGTACGGAATCGAAGTGCGCCCATGCGGGCGACGTCGGATACCCCAAGGAGGTAGTCCCACTCGTCCAGCCGATGTCGAGGGCGTCCCGCCTTTCGGGCGAGCACGACTTCCTGGCGGTCCATAAGTGTCCGACCCCACCGATCCGTCGACGAGTCGGTGAAGATTCGGTCGACCTGTCCATCGCGAGGCCACTGGTCGCCGGGGTACAGTCCGTGCAGCGGATCCAGCGCGAACCGATCTGGTCGATCCAGCCACGCATCCGCGTAGGCGAAGCCGATGATCGATCCACCGGTGGCCTGATTGCGCGTCAGCGCACCGATCGCGAGGTGCCCACCAAATTCCGCTGCGTCGATCTCGACAGTGACGGTATCCGGGATGCCGACGCTCACGCCGGCGAGGTCCGGCGCCGCTTCGTGGTCGTCGACGAGTCGGCGAGCCGTCGCCCGAGTTCGTCATCTGCCGCCAACTTTGCAAGATCCTCGTCGAGACCGAGAACGCCCAACGCCCGGACGAGGACGCCCAGTCCCACGGACAGATCACCCTTTTCCAAGCGGTTGAGCGTGGGCCGGGTGACTCCCATTCGCTCTGACATCTCGGTCACAGTCAGCCTGCGCCGCATGCGGGCAGTACGAATCCGATCGCCGAGCCCCTGGGCAAGACGGGTGTACCGCGGGTACGTCGGAACAGATCTATTGCTCATGTCACATAGATTATTCAGTTACTTGACAACTGTCAATCCTATGATGCAGGTCATGGTCACGCTCGACTGGGTCGAGTCGGTCCCCCGGCCCAAATTGTCGGCAGTCATATCGGGCGCCATTCGTGGCCGGCTCACGGCTACCATCGATCGACGATGCGATTCGATGAGGTCGCGGACCGCCTGCGTGTGCTCCCCGAGCAGCTTCCGGCACCGGCCGAGGTCCTAATGCCGGTCGTGGTCGGCGACGCCGGCCCACCGCCCTGGCGTCGACCGGGAGCCGAGCGATCGGGTCGGCCTGCCGCGGTCCTCGTCCTGCTCTACCCCGACGATGCCGGGCTGGCCAGGGTCGTCCTGACCGAGCGAGCCAGTCGTGACGGTCATCACAGCGGCGAGGTCAGCTTTCCCGGGGGCAAGGCCGAGCCGGAGGATGCGGATCTTGCGGCGACCGCGCTGCGGGAAGCCGCCGAGGAGGTCGCCCTGGATCCGGGGCAGGCCGAGGTCCGGGTCGTCGGTTTACTCGAAGCGTTCACGATCCCGGTCAGTGACTTCGCGGTGACTCCGGTACTAGCCGTCGCCCAGCGGCGGCCGATCCTGATCGCCTCGCTGGACGAAGTCGCCCGGATCATCGAGCCGCCCGTCGCGCGCTTCCTGCCCGACGCCCCGATCGCCATCGTCGAACGTGAGATCGGCGGCTGGCCGCTTCGCTACGGCGCGTATGAGGTCGAAGGTCTATCCGTCTGGGGCGCGACGGCCCGGATCCTCAGCCAGGTCGGCGGCCTGCTTCGCCCATAGGCTCAAGCGTTGGCCGGCCTGTTGACGCGGCCGTACGGACAATGCTACCGCCGGGTTCTTCGCGCTCGTTCACCTCGCGTTGGTCTTCATCCTGCCCGTCGATTCGAAGCGGGAGCCGAGGGTTGCTGAGCGGCGCTGAGCCTACGCCGGTTCGCCGTCGCGTACGCTGGGGTCGTCAGCAGATGCCGGCCGGGGGGCGAGCTGCCCGTTGCCCCGGGGGATAGGCACATCCCCTGACCCCGCCTCGGCCTGGGGGAGCACCGCGTTCCGGTCGTCGGCGCCGGCGAACTCGACGATGACGGCGCGCATCTCCGAGTGCTCCGTCCAGGCCGCGTGCGGGATGTCGGCCGGCCAGACGGCCGCTTCACCCGCCGCGATGCGCGTCCACTCCTCACCGACGCCGACCCAGCCGCCACCCTCGATCACGATGAAGTAGGTCGTGTTGGGATTGGCGTGTGGCTCGATCCGAGCCTTGCGCGCGAGGACCACTTCGGAGACCGTTCCACGACCATCCGAGTGGATCGTCTGGCCACTCAGACCCACCGAGCCGATCGGACCGTCCGCCCGTCGATGCCCGACGCCGAACCGCCGGATCTCGATGGCCAAAAGCTTGATGCCTAGCGCCGGCGGCGCCGGGAGCGCTGCGGCCGGCCGCCGCCACGCTTCTTGATCGTCGCGTCAGGCACCGCGTACTTGCGCTGCTTGTTGTATCGCTCGCGGGCGAGCTTGGTCTCATAGGCCGCGAAGGACGGCGGGA
>SPCO01000002.1 GCA_004525275.1 Thermomicrobiales bacterium
GCTTTCGCCGTCGCGCTCGAGGCGGCTCCCGAATCGGTCCTTGGCGCGTCGTGAACCCGTTGTACGAGGCCGCCGAAGACCAGCGCGACGAGCTTGTCGAGTTGGTCGCCCGCGAGATCCAGTTACGTGGCCTGGCCGGCCCGGCCGTCCACTTCCTCGAGGCGAGTCGGCCCTACCGGGCGCTCGGGGCAAATGCGATGCTGTTCTTCGACCCGGTGCTCCGTGGCGTCTTCGGCGGCGACCTGGCATCGGCCAGCGAGATCCTGGCCGACGAGACCGGCATCGAACTGCTCATCGCCCGGCTCGAGTCATCGGACGACGAGATGGTCTGGGACGCCTGACCTAGTCGACCTGAACCGGCTGTCGGCCTGGCCGGGTAGCATGCACGGGTGACGAGCGAGCCCCGAGCCTTCCTCGCCCTTGACAAGGGTGCTGCCACGGTCGCCGCCGCCTTGATCGGGCGCGTGGCTGGTCGCTGGCGCCTCGTCGGTTCGATCGCGATGCCGGCCGACGCCCAGCTTGAGGCGGTCATTTCCGTTCTGGGCGATCGTGTCCTCGAGGCCGAACCCGAGTTTGCCGCCGGACTGGGGCTCCGTCCGGGTTCAGTACTGGAGCTCCCGCGCCTCGAAGTCGCCAGTCAGGGGCCTGGCCGCCTCGCTGTCGTGGCCGCCTCGGCCCGCGGGCTCGCACCTCTGGTCGCATCGGCATCGCGGAGCGGCTGGCGAACTTCGTCGGGGAGCGCCGACGCGATCGATCCGCTGGCGATGTCCATGCTCCTGCTGGACCCAGGAGTGAGCGCGATCCTCGTCGGCGCCGCCGACCCACCCGGGGTCGACGAGCGCCGCGGCATCGGCGAACTGGCCGCCCTCGTGGCAGCCGTTGCCGAACGGCGCCCGGATCTGACGATCATCCTGGCCGGCGCGATGACCGACCATCTGTCCGCCTTCAGAGATGCCGACCGGCGGTCGGGCGAGATCGTGTTGGCCCCAGCGGCCCAGCGTGACATGCCCGGCGGCCCGCTGGCCGATCTCCTGCTCGAACTCGCTTTGCCAGCGGGCGATTCGCATCGGTCGCTCGGTCCCGCAGCCGCGACCTTGGCCGAGGTGCTCGATCGGCAGGTCGATATCGTCGAGATCGGATTCGACGCCGGGACCCGGGTCTCCGCCAGGCCGAACAGTGGGGGAGGCCCTCCAGCCTTTGACCTCGCCGTCGTGCCTGCTGCCGCGCTTTCCCATGCAGAACCGGATGACGCCATGGTCGATCGTGTCGGATCCTGGTCGACATGGGGGGCGGACCGGCATCGTCTGCGCGATCGACTCCGCGAATTGGACGTTGCGCCATGGAGTGATGCGGCGGGCGAGGGCAGCGCCCTGCGGATGGCTGCCGCCCGGGCGGCCCTCGCCCGGCTCGCGGAACGGACATCGGATTGGGACCATCGACCGCCGGCCGATCTCGTCGTCGCCGCTGGTGGCGCCTGGGCGGTGGCATCGGCACCGGCCGTCGCGCTGGCCATCGCCGACGTCCTCCGTCGGCCCGGGGCCAGCCAGTACGCACTCGACCACGCCCGATTGCTGGCACCGCTCGGATCGATCCCTGATCCGGGTGAGCGGCGGGCCATGATCACCTACCTGCTCGACGACCTCCTCGTGCCTCTCGGGACCTTCGTGACACCGGCCGGGCTCCGCTCCGGCCGAAGCGCCGGTTCGATGGTCGTCCATGGTTCCGATGGCGATACCGAGCATGATCTGCAGCCGGGTGGCCTGACCCGGGTCAGACTGGCACCGGGCGTGGAAGCCGTGGCCGAATTCCGTTTCCGGGATACGGTCAAACTCGGGGCGCGCGGCCGTCATTTTGCGGTCGACGTCGCGGGCGGGCTTGGCGGGCTGATCGTCGACCTTCGCGACGTCCCGCTCAACCTGCCGGAGCGAGCCGATCTCCGCGGTGAACTTCTCGAATCGTGGGAGCAGGCGTTGCTCCATGGGCCTAAGGCATGAGCGCCACCGGCGTCCAACTCGTCTCGGTCCGTCAGCTCGTGGCGTCGCCGGTGGATGCGACGTTTCGGCTCTCGCCGGGCGACCGCCCGATCGTCTCCGCGGGCGAATCGGTCGTGGTCGGAGCCCCGATCGCAGAACGACTTCGGGACCCACGCCTCGACACGTTCGATATCGCCCCGTCGGCCGTCGAACCTGAACCCGGGGCCCGCTGGACCGGGCGGGCCCGTCGCGGTGATGGTCATGGGCCGATCGGCGAATACATGTTCGAATGGCATGGACGCTGGCGAGTCGCGACCGGCGACGTCACGGATCCCATCGAAACGCCGTTCGCTGGGATCGTTCGCGAGGTGCGGCCGGGAACCGGCATCACGATCAGGGCCGCGGGTCGCGGTATCCCGGGAGTGGTCGCTTTCGGTACTCCGACCCGTGGTCGACTGCAGGCTGGAGCCGAGGGCGAGCTTCGGTCCGGCGGCCTCGACGTCGGATCAGCCGGGACGATCCTGGTGGTCGCCTCGCGGGTCGACGCTGAGACGCTGACGCGAGCACGGGCGATGGGCGTCCGCGGAATCGTGGTAGCCGGTCTCTCGAGCAAAGAGCGTCGCGACTTCCTGGGATCCGAGGCGCGCCAGCGGGCGGCCCTGCACCGTCTTCCGCCGTTCGCGGTCCTTGTCCTGGACGGGGCAGTGCGACGATCGCTGTCGGGTGCCGTTCAGGCGCTGCTGGGGGCCCTGGCCGGTCGCCAGGTGGCGATCGTTACGGATCCACCGATGCTCATCTTCGATCAACCGAACCTCGTGATCGAGCCGCCGCCGATCGACCTCGTCCGGATCCGGGCCGGGGCGCTGGCCGGGCGTGAGGGCCGCTTCATCGCAGCGATCGGCCCTCGCCGCTTCCAGGGCGGTGCCCGTCTCGAAGCCGCGATCGTCCACCTTCCCGACGGCACGGAGGCCGCCATCCCGATCGGCGACCTGGAACGGTACGTCTGAGCGAACGATGTCCACCGCTACGCAACGCGAGCGCCGGTTCGTGAGCCCGGATCCGGCCGCGACCACTGCCCTTGGAGCTGCTCTCGGGGCGGTCGCCTGCCCCGCCGACATCGTCTGCCTGTGGGGCGATCTCGGGGCAGGCAAGACCCACCTGGCCAAGGCCTTCGGGGCGGCGCTCGGGGTCCGCGAAACGATCACGTCACCGAGCTTCATCCTGATGGCCGAATACCGTGGCCGAATGCCCCTCTTTCACATCGATCTGTACCGCCTTGTGGACGCAACCGATGCGCTCGCCGGCGGGCTCATCGACGACCGCCAGGTCGAAGGGGTGACCCTCGTGGAATGGCCAGAGCGACTCGGGTCCGCGCTCCCGGCCGCACGCCTGGACGTGATCATCGACGGGTCGGGCGACGACCCGCGGACGTTGACCCTGCGATCGATCGGCGAAGGGGCTCTGCGCTACCTCAAGGTCGTGCCGTGACGCCATCGTCGTCGCCCGACGATGGCGTGCTCCTGGCCATCGATAGCGCCACGACCCAGGTGGTGGTCGCGGTCGGTGGCGTCGACGGAACGCCCCTTGAGACGGCCGAGTGGCCGGCGGGCTATCGCCATGGGGAAACGCTCCTGCCGGCGATCGATGAACTGCTCGGCCGTCTCGATATCGGTCGTCCGCGACTCAAGGCCATCGTGGTCGGGACCGGACCCGGGGCGTTCACGGGCCTGCGGGTCGGCATCGCGACCGCGAAGGGTCTCGCGCACGCGCTCGGGTTGCCGATCATCGGGATATCCACGGCGGACGCGATCCTCGCGCATGCCCCGGCGCGGTCCATCCTGTTGCTGCCGGCCGGCCCGTCGGATCGCTTGGTCGCTCGACGGGGTGGACCGGCCACCTTGTTGCTGTCTGGCACGGATCCGGAACTGGCCGACGACGAGACGCTCGTCGCGGTCGACCTGGGCGGGCGTGCCCCGGCGACTGCGGTCGAACTTGGGGACCTCGCCCGCCGCGGGCTCGGGGCCGCTCTCCTGGTGCTGGGGGCGGCCAGGCTCGCGGCGGGAGACGTGGACGATCTCGCTGGCCTCGTGCCCGACTATGTGACGCTGCCCCGGGGCGTCCAGGCCGAAGGCGGAGAGGTCGCATGGTCGCACGACCGCCGGTGATCCTGCGCATCGAGCCGATGCAGGTCGAGGACCTGCCGGCCGTCCATGCCATCGAGGCTGCAAGTTTCGACGCGCCCTGGCCGCCCGAGGCCTATCGGAACGACCTCGAAACGAACCGCCTGGCGCAGTATCTCGTGGCCCGCGTCGGCGACGAGGTTGCGGCCTTCGGTGGGATGTGGCTGATGGTCGACGAGGGCCACATCATCACGTTCGCCGTCCACCCGGCCTGGCGGCGCCAGAAGATCGGGGAGTGCCTGCTGCTCGCATTCCTCGGTCTGGCCAGCGATCGAGGCGCCCACGAGGCGACCCTCGAGGTGCGTTTGTCGAATGTGCCGGCCCGCCGGCTGTACGAGAAGTACGGGTTCCGACCGGTCGGGCTTCGACCGCGCTACTACAGCGACAACGGCGAAGACGCCCTGATCATGACCACGGATCCGCTGGCCGGTGCGCCGATGCGCGAGCGTATCGCCCGACTGCGCGCGGCTATCGACGCGGCTCCCGCACCGTCGCGACAGGACGACGAATGAGCGGCGGTTTGATCCTGTCCATCGAGTCGTCGTGCGATGAGACCGCGATCGCGGTCATCGAGGACGGCTGGCGGATCCGCTCCAATGTCGTCGCTTCACAGGTCGCGCTGCATGCCCCATCCGGTGGGATCGTGCCTGAAGTGGCCGCGCGCGCCCATCTGCGCTGGATCGTGCCGGTCCTCAACGATGCGTGGGACGACGCTGATGCCGCCTGGGACGATATCGAGGCGATCGCGGTCACCTATGGGCCGGGTCTGGCCGGGTCGCTGCTCGTCGGGGTCAACTTCGCCAAGGCACTCGCTTGGGTCCATGACCGGCCACTGATCGGAGTCAACCACCTCGAGGGCCATATCTACGCAGCCTGGCTCCGCGATCCCGGGGAGGCGGATCGAGCGGATCCCATCTTCCCGCTCGTCGCGCTCGTGGTTTCGGGCGGCCACACGTTCCTGGCGGAGATGCGCGATCACCTTACCTATCGGCTGCTTGGCTCGACCTTGGACGACGCGGCTGGCGAGGCGTTCGACAAGGTCGGTCGTCTGCTCGGGCTCGGCTACCCGGGTGGTCCCGCGATCGGCCGTGCCGCAGAGTCGGCGATCCGCCACGACCGGGTCTTCCCGCGAGCTTGGCTGGGGGACTCGTTCGACCTCAGCTTCTCGGGACTCAAGACGGCGGCTCGACGGATCATCGCGGAGGCGCGGGCCGATGCAGGGCATGCTTCAGACCCCGATGCGGCGCTCCCCGCCGAGGTCGTGGCGGATCTCGCCTGGGGGTTCCAGGATGCCGTCGTCGACGTGCTCGTGGCCAAGACCATCCGCGCGGCAGAGGAGACAGGTGCGCGCTCGATCGTGATGGGAGGCGGTGTCGCCGCGAACGGCGAGTTGCGTTCTCGCTTGACCGGCGAGGCGGAGGCCCGCGGTATCCCGCTGATCGTGCCCCGTCCGGCCCTGTGTACCGACAACGGCGCGATGATCGGGGCAGCCGGGGCTCGACGGTTCGCGGCGGGCGACCGTTCCGGGCTGGACCTCGATGCTCGGCCGTCCCTGCCATTGGCCGTCCGTTGACTGGGCCCGTCTCCGCGCGAGTCCGAGTCGATCCCGATTCTGTCCGGGCCACGCTCAAGGCTGCGGGCCTCCGCCCGCGCCACCGGCTGTCGCAGAACTTTCTCGCCGACACAGACGTGCTCGACGCGATCTTGCTCGAGGCTGCTTCGGGTGCTGGCCGACGTGTCCTGGAAATCGGACCTGGACTCGGGCTGCTGACGGGGGGGCTGCTTGCCTCCGGCGCGGACGTGACGGCCGTCGAGCTCGATCGCGGACTGGCCGACTTCCTGCGCGACCGCTTCAGCGAGGGCCATGCCCTGCGATTGATCGAAGGGGACGCCCTCGACCAGGATCTCGTCCACCTGGTCGAGCCGCCCTACGACGTCGTCGCCAACCTGCCCTATCACATCACGAGCCCGATCCTGCACGCTCTGCTCGGCACTCCGCCGCGACCGGACCGCCTCGTCCTGATGGTCCAGCGCGAGGTCGCCGAGCGTATCGCGGCAGCGCCCGGGAAGATGAGCTATCTGTCCGTCTTCGTTCAATATCACGCCAAGGTACGGATCGCGCTGCGGGTCCCAGCGGCGGCGTTCGAACCGGAGCCCGCGGTCGAATCGGCGGTCATCGTGGTCGAGCCGTTCGCCGCCGACGATCGCCTCGATCCCGAGACCGAGGACCAGTTGTGGCGGCTGGTCCAGGCCGCATTCCGCGAGCGCCGAAAGATGATCCACAACGTTCTCAGTCGGCAGCTTCCGGTGGATGCTGGTCGAGTGGGCGCGGCGCTGGAGACGGCAGGCATCGCGGCCGACCGTCGCCCGCAGACGCTGGCCGTCGGGGAGTGGCTGGCCCTGCGCGAGGCACTCGGACCGATCGGTCCGGACGGCCGCGGTCGACGAGGCGCGTCGTGACCGTGACTGGCGGCGACCCGCTCCGTCGCCTGACCCCCGTCGTGCGCCTGGCTCCGGCCAAGCTCAATCTGACCCTGGCCGTGGTCGCGCGTCGAGACGACGGTTTCCACACCCTGCACTCGGTGTTCGTGCCCCTCGGCCTCGCCGACCGACTGAGCCTCGCCCCGGTCGGCGGCCACCGCGATACGCTCCACGTCACCGGGTTCGACGCCGGTCCACCGGCTGACAGCCTGGTGTTCCGGGCGCTCGCGGGGGCGCGCGCTGCGGTCGGTGGCGGCTGGACGGGCGGACCGGGCCCGGCACCGGCCCTGGCGGTCAGGCTGGACAAGCGGATCCCGGTGGCTGCCGGCCTCGCTGGCGGCTCGTCCGACGCCGCCGCTACGCTGGACGGGGCACTCGAAGCGTGGGGCGCTGAACTCGACGATGACGCGCGGCAGGCCACGGCCGCCCGAATCGGGTCGGACGTGCCCTTCTTCCTCGCCGGCGGCCCGGCACTCATCCAGGGTCGCGGCGAACAGGTCGTGCCCCTCCACGGTCTTCGCGGCCGGCCCGGTATCGTCCTGGTGACGCCGGTCATGGCGGTCTCGACGACGGACGTCTTCGCCGCCTTTGATGCGATCCGGACCCACGGCGACGACGCGGTCAGGATGTCGTCTGTGCACCTGGCCGAGGAACTCCGGGCCGGACTCACGGCCGACAACCTCGTGGCACGGGCCGGTGTTCTCGCCTCGGCCAACGACCTGCTGCAGGCGACTTCACTCGTGGAGCCGACGCTGATCCCGTTCAAGCGGGCGCTCAGTCGGTTGCTCAGGCGTCCCATCGGCCTGTCAGGATCGGGTCCGACGCTGTGGGCGCTCTATGCTTCCGAGGCGGAAGCTATGGCTACCGCGGAGACCGTGCGATCCGCGCTTGGAGACGGTAGTCTCACGGCGCCTGGGACGGGCCAGCCGTCGATCGTCGCGACCGCCATCGTGGGTCATGACCAGCAAGGGAGTGAGGGATGAGCCGCCACGCCGTTTCAACCAGCGGAGCGCCCGCCGCGATCGGGCCATACAGCCAGGGGATCGTCGCCGATGGGTTCCTCTTCAGCGCTGGCCAGGCAGCGCTCGATCCGGCTACCGGAATGCTCGTGGAAGGTGGGATAGAACCCGAAACCGAGCGGGTGATGGCCAACCTGACCGCCGTCCTCGACGCTGCTGGCTGCGCCTGGGGGGATGTCATCAAGACCACCGTCTTTCTGATCGACATGGCCGATTTCGCGACCGTCAACGCGATCTACGGGCGCTATGTCGGCGACCCGCCGCCGGCCCGATCGACGGTCGCGGTCGCGGCACTGCCGAAGGGTGCCCGGGTCGAGATCGAGGTCATCGCGAGGCTCGGTTGACACTCTCGATGGGCCGACTCTACGATGCCCCGACCCACTGATGACAGCTGATCCCCCAGCGCCGGGCCCCGATCGGGTCGGGAGCGACCACCGCTCCTTGACCCCTGGCCGACGGCGCCGTCCCTCGTGACCCCTCCGAGTACCACGCCGAGCCACGACGTCGTCGCGGTCGTGCTGGCGGCTGGCCTTGGCACACGGATGAAGTCGTCCCAGCCGAAGGTCCTCCATGCGCTGTGTGGGCGTCCGATGCTGGCCTATGTCCTCGACGCCTGGGCGAGCACGGAGGACGGCGCCACGGGTGGTCGCCCGGTCGTGGTCTTCTCGCCGACCGTAGCGGCCATCATCGATGTCTTCGCCGAACAGGCGGTCTTCGCCCTCCAGGACGAACCACGCGGGACCGGCGACGCGGTGAACGCGGCCCTCGCCATCGTTCACGCGGAGACGACCGAGATCGTCGTCCTGTCCGGGGACGTCCCGCTCGTCACGGGCGCCGATCTGGATGCGGTCGTCGCGGCCCGCCGCGAGGACGACGCCGCGATCGCACTGGCCAGCGTCTTTGCGGCCGATCCGGCCCACCTCGGACGGGTCGTCCGCGGCGAATTCGGGACGGTCGAGCGGATCGTCGAGGCCAGCGACGCGTCCCCCGATGAGCTGGCCGCAAGTGAGACGAACGCCGGGATCTACGTCTTCGATGCCGACTGGCTGCGACGCCGGATCGGGGCCCTGACGCCTTCGATCTCGACCGGCGAACTGTATTTGACCGATCTCGTCCGGCTGGCGCGCGACGATGGCCGGATCGTGAGCGCTGTCGCGTTCGAGGACGACGGCCGGTTCGACGGTATCAACGACCGCTCGCAGCTGGCCGCCGCCGAGTGGACCATGCGGGTCCGGCTCAACGAGGCCCACATGCGCAACGGCGTGACGATGCGCGACCCGTCCACGGTCTACCTCGACTGGACGGTCGACCTTGGCGCCGATGTCACGCTCGAGCCGAATGTCATCCTGCGCGGCGCGACGTCGGTCGGCGACGGCAGCGTCATCGGCGCCGGGTCCCAGCTCATCGATTCGACGGTCGGCGCGGGAGCCCGGGTCTGGGCAAGCATCATCGAATCGTCGGTCGTCGAGGACGAGGCGACGGTCGGACCATTCAGCCACCTGCGTCCCGGGAGTGTCGTGGGGCGCGGGGCGGAGGTCGGCAACTTCGCCGAACTCAAGAACAGCCGCCTGGGTGCGGGCTCAAAACAGCACCACATGAGCTATCTGGGCGACGCGCAGGTCGGCGAGCGGGTCAACATCGGCGCCGGCGCCATCACCGCCAACTACGACGGTTCGACCAAGCACCCGACGACGATCGGTGACGAGGCGTTCATCGGCGTGGACACGATGATCGTCGCCCCGCGCGTGATCGGCAAGGGGGCGCGAACGGGGGCGGGTGCGGTCGTGACTCGCGACGTGCCGGCCGGCAAGTTGGCGGTCGGCGTGCCTGCCCGGATCCGTGAGCCGCGCGCGAAACCGTCGCCCGATGCTTCCGATCCGCCGGGTGGTGAGACTGGATGAGCAGTCCGGTCGTGGAACTCGCGATCATCGCCGTCCTGATCCTGCTCAACGGCGTCTTCTCGGCGACCGAGATCGCGCTCGTCACTGTCCGGCGAAGTCGACTGCAGCAGCTCGTCGATGAAGGGTCGCGTGGTGCTCGGCGTGTCCAGCACCTGAAGGAATCACCGGGGCGCTTTCTCGCGGTCATCCAGATCGGGATCAACTTCCTGGGATTTCTGGCCTCGGCCTTCGCTGCCGTCAGCCTCGTTGGCGGGCTCGAGACGTGGCTGGAGGGTTTCGGAGCGCTCCAGGATGTTGCCGGTGGGATCGCCCTCATCGTCGTTACGAGTGTTCTGACGATCTTCACGATCATCTTCGGCGAGCTGGTCCCCAAGCAGATCGGACTCGCGCATGCGGAGCGCGTCGCGATGTCGACCAGCCGACTGATCAATCTTCTCGGGCGCTTGTTCGGCCCCCTGGTCGCATTCCTGACCTGGACGACTCGTCGGATCAGCCGGCTCTTTGGCGCCGATATCGCAGCCGACGAGCGAATCAGCGCCGAGGAGTTGCGCCTTATCATCGAGCAGGGCGGGGAGCAGGGGATCCTGGAGGCTGAGGAGCAGCAGATGATCCACGCGGTCATCGAACTTGGCGATCAGCGCATCCATGAGGTCATGGTTCCGCGGACCTCGATGGTCTCGCTGGCGTCGAACTCGACGATGGACCAGGCGATCGATACCGTCATCGAGCAAGGCCACAGTCGGATCCCGGTCTATGAGGAGTCGATCGACGAGATCATCGGGATCTTGTATGCCAAGGATCTGCTGCCGATCCTGAAGGCTTCGGCGGACGAGCGGCCGGCACTCCGCTCGCTCCTCCGCCCGCCAGTATTCGTCCCGGAATCGATGAGCGTGGACGACCTGCTTCACGAATTCCAGCGACGCAAGGTCCATCTGGCCATCGTCCTGGACGAATATGGCGGGACCGCGGGACTCGTTTCGATCGAGGATCTCCTCGAGGAGATCGTGGGTGAGATCCAGGATGAATACGACGAAGAGGAGCCACTCATCGTGCGCATCTCGGAGGATGAGGCGCGCATCGATGGACGGGTGGCCGCAGACGACCTCGCCGAGCTATTCGACACCAAGCTCGGGCTCGAGGACGCCGATGAGTACGACACCGTGGGTGGCCTGATCTATCACCGGATCGGCGGCGTGCCGAAGCCCGGGGACAGGATCGAGGTCGACGGGCTGACCCTGACCGTCGAGACCACCGATGGCCGGAGGGTCGGTAAAGTCCTTGTCGTCCGGGATCACGACCGGCAGCTGCCCCACGACGACGAGGCGGACCGCTAGTCCAGACGCCGCCCGACCGATGCGCCTGACTTCAGGCGTCGATCACCGAGACGATGATCTGCTCAAGACGAGCGCGGGCTTCCGGCTTGACGACGCCGGCGGCGTCGAGTTCGGCCAGCGCTTCGTCTCGATAGCGGCGGGCCTGATCGCGGGTGTAGTCGCGGGCACCGGTCCGCTCCAGGATCGCGACGACCTCGGCGATCTCATCCGGGTTCGGATCGGGAGCCGAGTACAGGTCGCCGAGTCGCGCACGATCCTCGGGGCCAGCATGCTCCCATGCGTAGATCACGGGCAGCGTCTTCTTTCCATGGGCGACGTCGGAGGGTTCCTTGCCGGTCGCATGCTCGGGACCCCAGATCCCGAGCAGATCGTCGTTGAGCTGAAAGGCCAGGCCGAGCGCCCAGCCAAATCCGCGGTACCGCGCGATGACTTCCTCGTCTTCGGTCGCGAGCAGGGCGCCGGCCTCGATCGAGGCGGCGATGAGTGACGCGGTCTTGCGCCCGATCATGTCGAAGTACAGGTCGACGCTGCCGAGGTCGGGCGAGGCACTGACCGCGATATCGATGTACTGACCTTCGCAGAGTGCGAGGCAGGTCTGGTCGTACAGGCGCATCAAGCGCAGGACGGTCCGATCCGGGAAGCCGAGGTCAGTCAGCCGATGGAGCGCGATCCGAGACAGGCTGAACAACGTATCGCCGGTGTTGATGGCCTGCGGGATGCCGTGGATGGTCCACAGCGTCGGCCGGTGACGCCGTTCCACGTCGCCGTCTTCGATATCGTCGTGGACAAGACTGAAGTTGTGGCCGAGCTCGACCGCCGCCGCGCCCGGCAACGCGCGCTGGTGTTCGCCGGTGATGCTCGCGTAGGCGAGCAAGCCCAGAAGGGGCCGCATCCGTTTGCCGCCCGAGGCTCCCGAGCCGTCAAGGGCCAGGTGATATCGGACCATTTCGTACAGTCCATGGGTGGACGGATCGCGATCCTGGACGAGGCGAACGATCTCACTTTCGGTGTCGGCGATGAGGGCGGCGAGGTCGATCTCAGGAGAAACGGCGGTCATCGTGCCCGGAGTGTACATGAAACGTGCGCTGCGCAGGTAGCCTGATTGTCGTGGCCAGGGCCGGGCGGGTCCGGGACGATCCTCGACCCGTGGTACCGTCGCATCGATGCCCATCCCGCGCCGCTATACGACCGATGCGATCGTCCTCTCGCGGTTTGATCTCGGCGAGGCCGACCGGGTCCTGACCCTGATCACTCCCGGTGGCGGCAAGCTCAAGGCGATCGCCAAGGGTGTGCGGCGCCCGACGTCTCGGCTGGGTGGCAGCCTGGAGCCGTTCGCCGAATTGACCGTTGCGTTGGCCCGCGGCCGCACGTTTGATGTCGTGACCCAGGTCAGCGTCGGTCACGCCTGGCTCAAGCTCCGCGATTCGCTCGAATCGGCGGCCACTGCCTGGTACCTGGCCGAGCTGGCTGACCGATCGCTCGAGGAGCGCCATCCGGCAGAACCGTTGTACGCGCTCCTACGCCGCGCGTACGAGTTGCTGGACGCGGAAATGGCCCCAGGGAGGGTGGCGCGCTGGTACGAGATGCATCTGCTCGATGAGCTCGGCCAGCGTCCCGAGGTCGACCGTTGCGTCGAATGTGATCGGGTGTTGGAGGCCGATGAGCACTACCGCTGGGTCCCGCCATTCGGGGGCGTCCTGTGTCAGCGGTGTCCGGGCCCGGCCCATGATCGGGCCGGGATCTCGCTCGACGCCCTCAAGCTCCTCAAGGCCTACCAGCGCCTCGACATCGAGGCGATCGCGGCCCTGCGCCTTGCGCCCGACGTCGAACGCGAGACGGAGGCAGCGATGCGCGAATTCGTTCGTTTCGCCCTCGAACGCGAGGCCCGATCGCTCGCCTTCCTCGATGAGGTTCGGGTGCCGCTGCCGGCGGGCCCAGGGCACGGGTGAGGTTTCCTCGCCGAGTCGCGGCTGCCGGACTGGTTACTGCAGCCGCTGGTGCGGCCACGGTCGTGGCGGGGCGTGCCGGCGGTCGAGCGATGGTCGGCCGCACGGAAGCTCGTCTGTGCCAGACGATGCACCAACCACCGTACGCCGCGTCGGATCGCGCGCATGCCTTGCACGAAGGCCTGTGGGTCGCCGATCTTCACGCCGATTCCCTGCTGTGGGGCCGCGACCTCCTCGAGCGGTCGGAGCGCGGCCAGGTCGACATCCCTCGTCTCATCGCGGGAAATGTGGCGCTTCAGGTCTTCGCGGCGACCACCAAGTCGCCCCGTCACCTGAATATCGAGCGCAACGACGATCGCAGCGACGACGTCATCCTGCTGGCGCTAGCGCTCGGCTGGCCTGCCGCGACCTGGCGACGGCTGATGCCGAGGGCGCTTCACCTCGCCGCGCGCGCCGACGCGATGGCCATGAGGTCGGAGGGCCGCTTCACGATCATCCGCTCAAGGCTGGATCTCGCGGCGTACGAAGCCCTCAGGCAGGGCCGCCGTGACCTGACCGCCGGCGTCCTCGCGATCGAGGGTGCGCATGCACTCGATGGTGACCCCGCAAACGTCGAAGTCGTTGCCGACGCCGGGTTCCGGATGATGTCGCCGAGCCACTTCTTCGACAACGCGTTCGGTGGGTCGGCGCACGGCCTGGTCAAGGGGGGTCTCACCGATCCGGGTCGCGAGATGGTCGAGCGGATGGAAGCGCGCGGGATGCTCGTGGATGTCGCACATGCCTCGGCGGCCACCATCGACGATGTGCTCGAGATGGCGACCCGGCCGGTGATCGCCTCCCACACCGGCATGCGGGGCGTCGCCGACAACGCTCGCAACCTGACCGATGTCCAGCTCCGCGGCATCGCCGACACGGGCGGGGTCGCCGGCGTGGGCTTCTGGCCGACCGCCTGTGGCGGCGAGGACGCGGCTTCGATCGCACGCTCGATCCGATACGCCGTCGACGTCGTCGGGGCGGACCATGTCGGGCTTGGCTCCGACTTCGACGGCGCGGTCCAGGTGCCGTTCGACGCGACCGGTCTCGTCCAGGTGACCGACGCCTTGCTCAGCGCCGGCCTCGCCGATGACGAGATCGCCAAGGTGATGGGCGGCAACGTGCGGCGGGTCCTGGCCGACGTCCTCCCATGACGAGGTGACGACGGACCACCGTCGCCTCACAGGCTCCGATCCCGCGCTCTGCTAGCATCGGACACCCGAACATGCCCCGAGCGGAGTCTCCATGACCCAGACCAGCCCGCCCGATCCGAACACCGTCGAGCCAGCCGTCGCCGATCTTGACACCATCGTCTCGCTTTCGAAGCGACGCGGTTTCATCTTCCCGTCGAGCGAGATCTACGGCGGGATCAACGCGGTGTTGGACTACGGACCCCTGGGTGTCGAACTCAAGAACAACGTCAAGCGGGCGTGGTGGCGGTCGATGGTCCAGGAGCGCGACGACATCGTCGGGCTCGATGCCGGGATCCTCATGCACCCGGAGGTCTGGGTGACATCCGGACACGTCGGGTCGTTCAGCGATCCACTCGTCGAATGCGCCACCGACCACCGGCGTTTTCGGCTCGATGAACTGCCCGGCGCCGAAGATCTGAGCGCGACGGAGCTTGAGGATCCGGCCATCGTCGAGAAGCTCGGGCTGAAGTGCCCGGTCGATGGTGGCCCGTTGTCCGCCCCGCGCCGGTTCAACCTCATGTTCAAGACGTTCATGGGCCCGGTGGAGGAGGACGCCTCGGTCATCTACCTCCGGCCGGAGACCGCGCAGGGCTCATATGTCAACTTCAAGAACGTTCAGCAGTCGTCGCGCAAGAAGCTTCCGTTCGGGATCGCCCAGATCGGGAAGTCGTTCCGGAACGAGATCAGCCCCGGCAACTTCGTCTTTCGGATGCGCGAATTCGAGCAGATGGAGATGCAGTATTTCGTCCGCCCGAATGCCGCGGCGGCCGATGCATTCGAGGAATGGCTGCCAAAACGACGCGCCTGGTACGAGCGCTACGGCGTCAGTCCGGGGCGTCTACGGCTGCGCGAACACGCGCCCGACGAGCTCGCGCATTACGCGAAGAAGGCCGTCGATGTCGAATACCGCTTCCCCTTCGGCTGGAAGGAGCTCGAGGGCGTTCACAATCGCGGCGACTTCGACCTCTCACGCCACAGTGAGGCCTCCGGCGAGAAGCTCGAATACTTCGACCAGGCGACCGATGAACACGTCATCCCGTGGGTCGTTGAGACCGCCGCGGGCGCCGACCGTGCGGCTTTCACCTTCCTCATCGATGCGTACCGTGAAGAGGAGGTCCGGGGCGAGAAGCGAGTTTCGCTGGCCTTGCATCCGGACCTCGCACCGTACAAGGTCGCGGTCCTGCCCCTGTTGAAGAAACGACCGGAGATCGTCGAGCTCTGCCACAAGATCAAGGCCGATCTCAAACGACACACGATGGCCGTCTATGACGACACGGCCGCCATCGGGAAGCTCTATCGGCGTCAGGACGAGATCGGGACGCCGTGGTGCGTGACGGTGGACGTGGACTCGCTGGAGGACGGCGCCGTCACTGTGCGTGACCGTGACACGATGACGCAAGAGCGAATCCCGGTCGAAGGAGTCACCCGGCTGATCCTCGACCGGCTGGACGCGGCCCGCTCCGCCTGACGGCACACCAGACGGGTTCGCCGACACAGGCCGGGCCGTCGCTACTCAGCGGCGACCGCGCCCGCCTCCAGTGGCTCGTTTTCGCTCTGTCCGAACCCGAGGTACGTATTGATGGCTCCGGCTGCGCGCTTCCCGTCGCCCATAGCCAGGATCACGGTGGCCGCGCCGCGCACGATGTCACCACCGGCAAAGACGCCGTCCATGCTCGTCATCCCTGCTTCGTCCGTCTCGATATAGCCGTACGCACTGACCTTGAGGTCAGGCGCGGTCGACGTCAGCAGCGGGTTGGACCGCGTCCCGATGGCAATGACGATCATCTCGCACGGGATCTCGAATTCGGAGCCAGTGATCGCGCTGGGCCGCGCTCGTCCGGAGGCGTCGGGCTCGCCCAGCTCCATCCGGACGCAACGCAGGGCTCGGACCCAGCCATCGTCGTCCCCGAGGACCTCCGTTGGCGCCACCTGGAGTTCGAATCGGATCCCTTCGGCCTCGGCGTGGTGGACTTCTTCGGCGCGAGCCGGCAGCTCATCGTGACCGCGCCGATAGACGATCACGGCTTCATCTGCGCCGAGGCGGCGAGCCGTCCGGACAGAATCCATCGCGACGTTCCCACCACCGACGACGGCGACCCGCTGCCCGTGCAGGACCGGCGTCTCCGAATCGGGGTTCCAGGCACCCATGAGGTTCACCCGGGTCAGGTATTCGTTGGCTGAGTAGACCCCCTTGAGGTTTTCGCCGGGCACGTCCATGAAGACCGGTAGTCCAGCGCCGACGGCGAGGAAGACGGCATCGAACTGGCCGCGCAGTTCGGGCAGCGTGTAGGTCTTGCCGATGATCGAGTTCGGCACGATCTTGACGCCGTCGGAGACGAGCCGGTCCACTTCGGCCTTCACGATGTCTTTGGGCAGGCGGAACTCCGGGATGCCATAGACCAGGACGCCGCCGGCCGCGTGGAACGCCTCGAAGATCGTCACATCGTGGCCGCGCTTGACGAGTTCACCGGCCGCCGTGAGCCCGGCCGGGCCGGACCCGACGATCGCGACCGTCTTTCCCGTCGGCTTGGGCTTGACGTGGATCAGTTCCTCCGGGTGAGCCTGGGCCCAGTCCGCTACGAAACGCTCGAGGTGGCCGATCGCAACCGAGTTGCCCTTCTTGGCCCGCAGACAGACGCCCTCGCACTGGTTCTCCTGCGGACACACCCGGCCGGTCACACAGGGCAGGGCGTTGTCGTCCAGCAGGGAATCGGCGGCCCCCGGCAGGTCTCCCTCTCGCAGGAGCTTCAGGAAGCGCGGGATGTTGACGCTGACCGGGCAGCCGCCGATGCAGTACGGTTTGGGGCACTGGAGGCACCGCTCAGCCTCAAGCATGGCGATCTGTTGGGTCAGGCCGAGGTTGACTTCACGGAAGTTGACCGCCCGGGCGTCCGGGTCCTGCTCCGGCATGGCTACCCGCTCGATGGCCATCCGCTCCTTCGCGGTCAGCAGGTGGATCGGCTCGACCGGTGGGTCCTCCTCGCTCATCGAGCGACTCCCTCAGCGGGCGAGGCAGCCCCAGGATCGGGTGCGGCCGCGCTCGAGTCGGCGTGCTGGGCCAAACCGGGGATAAGGCAGGCTTCTCGCCTGGCGAGTGTCTGCTGCTCGAAGGCTTTGTACGTGGTCAGTCGGTCCGCAAGACTCTTGAAGTCCACGGTATGGCCGTCGAATTCGGGGCCGTCGACGCACGCGTAGCGGGTTTCCCCATCGACCGAGACGCGGCAGCCCCCACACATCCCCGTGCCGTCGACCATGATCGCGTTGAGCGAGACCGTGGTCCGGATCCCGTACGGACGAGTGAGTTCCGAGACGGCGCGCATCATCGGGACCGGTCCGACCGCGAAGATCTCGTCCACGCCGCCGGCCTCACACAGGTCCTTGAGAGCGTCGGTGACGAAGCCGTGGCGTCCGTAGCTCCCATCGTCCGTGCACACGACGACGTCGCCGGCCGTTCGCAGCTCGTCCTCCAGGATGACCCACTCACGCGAGCGACCGCCGATGACGCTGGTCACCGCGACACCCCGCCGGTGGAGTTCCTGGGCGATCGGGTAAACCACCGCGGTGCCGACGCCGCCGCCCACACACACGGCATGGCCGTGGTCGATGAGGTCGGTGGCCCGTCCCAGTGGCCCGGCGACATCGCGGATGGCATCACCGGGCTCCAGCGCCACGAGGTCCATCGTGCTCACGCCGATGGCCTGGATGATCAGGCTGATCGTGCCCGCGGCCGGATCCGCGTCGGCGATCGTCAGGGGGATCCGCTCGGCGCCCTCGCCGAGGCGGACGATGACGAACTGCCCCGGGCGACGGATCTCGGCGATCCGAGACGCCTCGAGGACGAGTCTGGTGACGTTTGGTGAAAGCTGATCTCGCGCGACGATGGCGTGCATAAACCGCCCATGCTTGTGCCGGCCCATCTGGCCGCCACTCGATCATAGGGTGGAGTCGGTCGTCCACCCATGCGTCAGGCGGCCCGTTTCAGACAGGCCGAAGGTCCCTGTCAGTCGTTCGGGGGACGCCTGTCAGCCGCGCAGGAGTGCGGCATCCTTGCCTTTCGGCCAATAGAGCTCCTTCTTGACGTGGAATTCAGGGAAGCCGAGGTTCATCAGGACCGATTCGCTGTTCAGGATCATGTCTGGATTGCCGCAGATGTAGACGACCGTTCGATCCGGACGAAGGCCGAGATTCTTGCAGACGCTCTGGACGACCTGCTCGACCCGTCCCGTCCGCCCCGTCCAGCCGGCATTTCGCGGATCGTCCGGACGGCTGATGGTGGGGACATAGGTGACCGGGTAGGTCCCATCCTGTTGCCAGGTCTGGAGTTCTTCCCAGTAGCCGAGCTCGTCCACGAACGAGCAGCCATGAAGGACGACTGTCTTGCGTGGACGACCGTCGGCGAGCGTCTGGCGGATCATCGAGACAAATGGGGCGATCCCGGTGCCCGTCGAGATGAAGAGGTGTGTCCGGTCATCGGCCGGTTCGAGCAGGAACCTGCCCTTGGGTCCGATCATCCGCATCGACTGTCCGACCGGCAGGCGCCACAGGAGCGTCGTGAATCGGATGATCGGCACGTGCCGGACGTAGAACTCGTACCCGATCTCGCCAGCTTCGCGTGGTGCCGATGCGACGGAATACGGACGCTGCCACAGCTTCCCGTCGGCGAACACGCCGATCGTCATGTACTGACCGGGGTCGAACGGCACCGGCTCGCCGTCGAACCTCACCCAGAAGTACGCGAGGGCGTCCGTGTGGTCGACGCGGCGAATCAGGGTGGCGTTGTATTGGGGCGCCACGGCCTCGATGACACGTTCGTCGTTCGGGAGCGTCATGCAGTCGGTCTCCGTCGGATCACTGGGTACGTCGCAAGCGATGGTACCCGGGGAACCGGAACGCTGGTCTTCCGCGATGCGTCCGAGAAGAAACGGGGCCAGGGGCGCAGGCCTGGATGACGCGTGGGTCGGTGCCGAGATCGGTCATCGCGGGTCGGGCCACCGGCGGCGGCCCGACCCGTTGGTCCGATCGGCTATACGTCGAACGGCAGACCGCGGCAGGAAACTCGAGGATTCCAGTCGGCGAAGAGGCCATTGGGATTCTTCTTCCAGATCCAGGCGTGGATCTCGTAGAAGTCGGGCAACTCGTAGGCATTCGGAGCCATCACGAGCGACAGTCGCTTTCCGAAGAGGCGCGGCGGAGCGTCGCCGTTGGCTTCGTGCCACGCATCCTTGAGCACGATGTACTCGACCGCGACGAGTCGGTAACCGCCATTGGCGCGTGGCTCGTAGACCAGGGCCTCCGGCCGAAGCCGGTCGAGTGCCGGGTCGCCGACTAGGTCGCCCTTCACGTAGTGCTGACCCATCCCGCCGACGCCCGGATTCTTGGCGCAGCCCTTGACAGCCCCGTACCCGGCCGCCATCGCGACATCGAGATTGTGGAACGCCGCGGTTGCGCGGAGGACGTTGGGCAACTTCCGGCCGCCATCGCTGCTGCCGGCTGAGGCGACCGCCCCACCGAGCATGACGAAGATAGACATCAACGCGATCGACGCGATGAGTCGAGTCCGCAGGTTTCGCATCAGGCCACCTCGATCGGGATTTCATAGACTTCCGCGGTCGGATGTCCGGCCCGCTCGTGGACGCGCGCGATCGATTCGCGCGATGGCCCGGTGGACAGGCAGAAAGCCTTGCCGGAATCGGGATCGAGCCAGGCGCGCTCGAAGTGAACACCTTCCTCTTTCTCGATGGCCAGGTCCCGTTCGTGGGCTTCGCGCAGTTGCTCGGCGGTCACGCCGAAGAAGCCGGAGTGGACATCCATGAAGTTCGCCATTCGCTCCTCCTGGATCGGCCCATCGAGCATCGTGTGCAGGGCCAAGGAACCGAGCTTCGATCCCCGATTTCGCGTCGTCATCGGTCAAATGACCGATGACCTGCGCCAGATCTGCCCTACACTTCGATGACGATGAATGCGCACGAGCCGCTCCTGTGCCCCGTTCTTGTGGGTCGTGACGAGGTTCTTGGACTCGCCGACCGGCGCATCTCTGAAGTCATGTCCGCACAGGGTGGATTCCTGTTGATCGCCGGCGAGGCGGGTTTGGGCAAGAGTCGATTGATCGGCGCGATCGCTCGACGCGCTGAGGCCGGGGGCATGCGCACCGCGAGCGGCTGGGTCGCGCCCCAGGACCAGGATGTGCCCGCCGCGTGCATCCTCGACCTGGCCCGATCGTTGCAGCGGTCTCGGACCCTCGCACCATTGGGCCGGGACTTGCTCGCGCTGCGTGACGCGGCGGTAGCGGCCGAGCAGGTCGGCCGCCGGATCCTTGTCAGGGACATCGTCGATCGGATCAGGGCGTCGCTTGATGTCCCGACACTGTTCATGTTCGAGGATCTTCAATGGGCGGACGAGCTGAGCCTGGAGATCATCGGCGAGCTCGCCCGAGCGACCCGCGAGGTCCCGCTGCTGCTCCTCGGCACTTACCGAACGGAGGAGGCTCCGCCCGGAGCGAGCCTGCGCGACTGGCGCGCGCGTCTCCTGGGTCAGCGGGTCGCCGAGGAAGTGCGCCTCGAACCGTTGAGCCTCGAGCAGACCGCGATCGTCACCACGCTGCTACTTGCCA
Organism: Thermomicrobiales bacterium; assembly: GCA_004525275.1. GTDB lineage: Bacteria > Chloroflexota > Limnocylindria > Limnocylindrales > CSP1-4 > SPCO01. The sequence continues at coordinate 20,671 of SPCO01000002.1, forward strand.
CTGGGTCGGTGGCACCCCGCGAGGTCGTCGAAGTCGTGTACTCGAGAACGGATGGCGTGCCGCTCCACATCGAGGAGCTCCTCGGTGCGGTCGGGGCGGATGCGCGAACCGACGTCGAGGCCATCCGCAGGGCGGACGTTCCCGAAACGCTCGAAGACGCGATCTCAGCCCGCCTTGCCCAACGATCGCCCGAGGCGCAGGCAGCTGCCCGGGCGGGGGCCGTCATCGGGCGCTGCTTCAACGCCGACGTCCTGGCCGGGATCATGAACTTGCCACCCGAGGCGCTTGATGTGCCGTTGCAGGAGCTCGTCGATCACGCCGTCCTCGAACCGCCAGGCGAGCGCGGGATGTTCGATTTCCGGCATCAGATCCTTCGCGATGTCTTGTATCGCAGCACACCCGAGCGGGAGCGCCGGCGTTTCCACGCTCTTGCCGGCGAGTTCGGGGCCTGGCTCGAAGGTTCGTCAGAGGTCCACGCGTCACTCCATTACGAGCGCGCAGGCCTCCGGGACCGGGCGTATGCGAGCGCGCTCGAAGGGGCACGCCAGGCGGCGCACCTGTCGGCGCATCGCGAGGCGTTCGAGCTCTATCGGCGTGCGGTCGCGAATGCCCCCGACGAGCTGACCCAATCTGAACGCGGCGAATTGTATGTGGCGTACGCGATGGAGGCGGCTTCGATCGAGGAAAACGATCTCGGGATCCGGATGGCGCTCGACGCCGAGTACGCCTTCCGGGCCGCGGGTCAGACGGCGCGCGCCATCGACGCCTTATGTTCCGTGCTCTCGCTGTGGCGACGGATGGGCCATCCGATTCACGAGCGACTGGCACTCGCCGGCCAGATGCTGGCAGAGCTTGACGTCGAGCCGGCCGGGTTGGAACGGGACAGCGTGCGACGTGAATGTCTGAAATGGCTCGCCATCACCCACATTGACCGGGCGGCTTTGGCCGATGCGCGAGCGGCGATACAGGAGGTCAGGCGCATGAGCCAGGACCCCGAGCCCGGCGACACCGAGTGGCCGCTCGTGTCGGACTGGCTCGATGGCATCGTGGACGTGAAGCTTGGCGATGTCACGCGCGGTCTTGCGGCCATCGAGCGTGCGGCGCAGAGCATGGAGCGAGCGGGCCTCGAGGAAAGTGTGTCGGCCTATCGCGATGGAGCGGAACTGGCCGTCCGGAATATCGAGTACGGCGTCGCACAACGCCTCATCAGCGAAGGATTGCGCCAGGCGGACACGATCCAGCAGTCACATTGTGCCCATGTCATGCTCGCGAATCGGGCCTTGATCGCGTGGACGGCCGGCTCGTGGGCCCAGGCTTCGGCGTTTGGTGAGAGTGCGGTGGCCGACCGGGGCTGCGCCAGAGCGGCCTCGATGGCTCGCTGGTCACTTGGATACGTGGCCATGAGCCGCGGCGAGTTCGATCAAGGGAAGGCCGTCCTTGAGGAAGCGCGTGCGTTCGGCCAACAAGGCGAGTCGGTCGACCTCACCCTGCCGGCCGCCTGGGGTCTTGCCGAGATCGCCCTGCTGTCGGGGGATCCACAGGAGGCCGCTCGCGGTTGCGAGGAGGCCGAGGCGGCAACGGATGCCACCAACCAGCCGGTCCTGCTGATCCCGTTCATCGTGACCGGGGTCCGGGCCTACCAGGCCAGCGCCCGACCAGATGAAGCGGCGCGCTGGCTCGAGCGCTGCGCCGCACAACTACTGGGGATCGCGACGATCGCCCAACCGGCGCTCGACCATGGACGCGGACTTGTCGAGCTCGCTTCGGGTTCCGTGGGGCAGGCGCGACGCGACCTCGAGGCGGCCGTTCGCGGTTGGGTCGAGCGCGGTCGAGGCTGGGAGGCCGATTGGTGTCGGCTCGATCTGGCCACCAGCTTGGTCCGATCGAACCGGTTCGCGGCGGCGGCCAAACTGGCAAATGAAGTTCGCGAGTCGGCTGCCCGCCTGGATAGCCCGGTCATGCTGGCGCGCGCCGACGCGCTCGTTCGCCAGGCCCGGGGCCACGTCGCGACAGACGAGCCATGGCGGCCACTGACGACGCGCGAGTTCGAGGTCGCTCGGCTCGTCGGCGAGGGGCGGACCAACAACGAGATCGCCGGCTCACTTGGTATCGCGCCCAAGACCGCCAGCAGTCACGTGGAGCACATCCTGGCCAAACTCGGCGCGTCGCGGCGGGCCGAGATCGCCACCTGGGCGAGCAACGTCCACGCCGACGCGGTGCGCTGACAGTCGATCCAGCACTGGGCGTCGGCTGAGCCATTCGCGGATGGCCGACACGACAGACTGACGGGGCGCTTCGCCTCGGGCGCGTGCCAGCACGTGTCCGCTCTCGGCCTCCCGACGGAACGTCTCGTGGCGATCCGCTGCGAGGAACTCGTAGTCTGTCGGGTGCATCGTGGCCTCCAGTCCTGTGACGTTTCTGCCACGATGCGACGCGATCCTGGCGACGTCATCGGTCGGATGGCCGACGGGCCACCAGCCTCGACCGATATCGATGACCGATGCCGTCAGCCATTTGCTCAGCAGTCGCTCCGATGACCGATACGAATGACCGATACGCAGGATCGGCAGGTCATCGGGCCGACGGGCCCCGCGACGGTACAATCGGTGGCATCACGCCCGATCTGTTGCGCGGCAGCCCGCCCGGCGCCGCCTGTCCGGAGGACCCGATTCGATGACTTCGACCGCCATACCTGCCGATGACCGTGCCCACGATGCCGCCAAGCGGTACATCTACGCCTGGGGCGGCGGACGGGCCGAAGGCGACGCGACGATGCGCGATCTGCTCGGTGGCAAGGGTGCGGGCCTCGCCGAGATGACCAAAGCGGGCCTCCCGGTCCCGCCCGGCTTCACCATCACCACCGAGGCGTGCAACGATTACTTCACCGCCGGCCGGGCGCTCCCCGATGGCCTCTGGGAGGACGTGCTCAAGGCGGTACGCGAGGTCGAGGTCCTGACCGGCAAGGGTTTTGGCAATGCCGAAGATCCGCTCCTTGTCTCGGTCCGCTCGGGCGCGAAGTTCTCCATGCCCGGCATGATGGACACGGTCCTCAATCTCGGGCTCAACGAGGAGACGCTCCACGGCCTTGTTGCCCTGACCGGCAATGAGCGGTTCGGCTGGGACGCGTATCGACGCTTCATCCAGATGTTCGGCCGGATCGTCATGGACGTGAAGGGTGAGCGATTCGATCACGCGCTTGACGCCGCCAAGGAAGCCCGCTCCGTCGAGCAGGACACCGAGTTGACCGCGGATGACCTCCGGGTGCTCGTCGACGAATTCAAGGCGATCGTCCGCGACGATGCCGGACGCGAGTTCCCGAACGATCCGTACGAACAGCTGGATCTGGCCATCAAGGCAGTCTTCGCAAGCTGGTTCGGCAAGCGGGCCATGGACTATCGAAACAATCAGAAGATCGCCCATGATCTGGGCACCGCCGTCAATATCGTGACCATGGTCTTCGGCAACATGGGCGACGATTCCGGCACCGGAGTGGCCTTCACCCGCGACCCGAACACCGGCGAGAAGGTGTTGTTCGGGGAGTATCTGACGAACGCCCAGGGCGAAGACGTCGTGGCCGGTATCAGGACGGCCCCGAAGATCAGCCAGATGGAGACGGAGATGCCGGCGGTGTACGCAGAATTCATGCGCATCGGCGAGCAGCTGGAACGCCATTACCGCGATGTCCAGGACCTCGAATTCACGATCGAACGCGGCAAGCTCTACATGCTCCAGACGCGCTCGGCCAAGCGGACCGCGGCAGCAGCCGTCAAGATCGCCACCGATTTCGTCGCGGAGGGCCTCATCACAAAGGAGGAGGCGCTTACCCGGATCGAACCGGCCCACGTCGATCAACTCCTTCGCGACCAGTTCGACCCGTCGGCCCGAGCCGACGCGACCCGGATCGCCAAGGGGCTCAACGCCTCACCCGGTGCGGCGGTGGGGCGGGCCGTCTTTGATGCCGATACGGCCGTCGAGTGGGTCGGTCAGGGCGAGCGGGTCGTGCTTGTCCGGGTCGAGACCTCGCCGGACGACTTCCATGGCATGGCCGTGGCGCAGGGCATCCTGACCGCCCGCGGTGGGGCGACCAGCCACGCGGCCGTGGTGGCCCGCCAGATCGGCAAACCGTGCGTGGCTGGCTGCCATGAGCTCAAGATCGACTACGGCAAGGGGACAGCCACGGCCAACGGCGTGACCTTCGCCGAAGGCGACTGGATCAGCGTGGACGGCGCGACCGGCGAGGTCTTCGTCGGGGCACTCCCGACCGTTTCCGCCCGATTCGAGGATCAGCCGGACCTTCAGACCATCCTTGGCTGGGCGGACGGGGTCCGCCGGATGCAGGTTTGGACCAACGCCGACAAGCCCGACGAGGCGGCCCTCGCGCGAAGCTATGGGGCGCAGGGCATCGGCCTGTGCCGGACCGAGCACATGTTCCGTGAAGGAGACCGGCTGGACATCGTGCGCGGCGCGATCCTCGTGGCGAACGCGGCCACCCGGTCGAAAGCCAAGACGGCCGCTGGCGGATCCCTTTCCCCCGAGGAGACCGAGGCCGTCGGCATCTTTGACTCGGCGATGGCCAAGCTGGAAGTGCTCCAGCAAGGCGATTTCGAAGGCATCTTCAGGGCGATGGACGGCCTGCCGGTCGTCATCCGCCTGATCGACCCTCCACTGCACGAGTTCCTTCCGAACCTCGAGGAGCAGCTCGTCAAGGTCACCCGTGCGGAATCGGCCGGCGGCGCGTCCGAGGAGGACAAGGTCCTGCTCGCCACGATCAAGAGCCTGCACGAGCAGAACCCGATGCTCGGCCTGCGCGGCTGCCGGCTGGGCCTGATGATCCCGGACTTCGTCAAGGTCCAGACCCGGGCCATCCTCAACGCGCTCATCGCGGTCAAGGCGTCGGGTGGCCATCCCAAGGCCAAGATCATGATCCCCCTCGTCGGCCACGTGAACGAGCTGAAAGCGACGAAGGATCTGCTGGAGGCCGAGGCCAAGGCGGTCGAGTCGGCGGCCGGCGTCGAGGTGGAGTATGTCTTCGGGACGATGATCGAGGTCCCCCGCGGTGCCCTGACGGCCGACGAGATCGCCCACCACGCGGCGTTCTTCAGCTTTGGCACCAACGACCTGACCCAGATGACGTTCGGCTACAGCCGCGATGACGCGGAGGGCGGGTTCCTGCTCAAGTACGTAGAGGACGGCATCCTGCCCGAGAACCCATTCCAGACGCTCGATGACGCCGTCGCGGACCTGATGCGGACCGCGGTCGAGAAAGGTCGCGCGACGAGACCGGACATCGAGCTCGGGATCTGCGGCGAGCATGGTGGCGACCCTGAGTCGATCCACAAATGTGAGCGGATCGGCCTGGACTACGTATCCTGCTCCCCGTTCAGGGTCCCGGTCGCGCGGTTGGCAGCGGCACAGGCCGTGCTGGCCGGTGTCGAGCGCGATAAGTAGGGGCGCTGCGCCGGCGCAACGTTGACGGGCTTGTCCGGTTCCGGTCCGCACCGCTTCGGGCCATCGGGACTTGACCCGAATGGGTCTATGTCCAATGGTACGAAGGTCATCATCTCATCC
>SPCO01000108.1 GCA_004525275.1 Thermomicrobiales bacterium
GGCGGCGGCCGTGGGATGCGGCGGGTGACCGCGCCGGCCGACCTGCCGGCCGCGCTGGCGGCCGGCTCGGCCGAAGCGAAGGCCGCATTCGGGGATGGAGCCGTCTACCTGGAGCGCGAGATCCGCCCGGCCCGTCACGTCGAGGTCCAGCTCCTCGGCGACAACGCGGGCCATGTCGTGGCCATCGGCGAGCGAGACTGTTCGCTGCAGCGTCGGCATCAGAAGCTCGTCGAGGAGGCACCGGCCCCGGGATTGTCGAGCACTGATCGACGAACGCTCCACGAGCTGGCCGTCAGGATCGCATCGGCCGCCGGCCTTCGGAATGCTGCGACCGCCGAATTCCTCCGGTCGCCTGACGGCAGGTTCCTGTTCCTCGAGGTCAACACCCGTCTCCAGGTGGAGCACGGCGTGACCGAATTCGTCAGTGGGATCGACATCGTGCGAGAGCAGTTCTGGCTCGCGGCCGGTTACCCGATCGCCGATGCCGTCCAGGCGGCCGCTGATCGAGCGGCCGACCCGACCAGTCACGCCATCGAGGTTCGCCTGGCCGCCGAGGATCCGTCTCGGGACTTCGCGCCCGGCCCGGGCAGGATCACGCACTGGATCATGCCCGCCGGCCCAGGTGTCCGTGTCGATACCGCGATCCGCTCCGGCGACCTCGTCCCACCCGAGTACGACAACCTCGTGTCCAAGATCATGGTCCACGCGGCGGATCGGCCGGCCGCCATCGATCGCCTCCGACGAGCTCTGGATGAGACCGAGATCGCGGGCCTCCAAACGACCCTTCCATTCCATCGATTCGTGGCCAGGCACGAGGGGTTCAGGGCCGGGGAGCTCTCGATCGACTGGGTAGCCGAGCACTGGGACGGACCCGCCGAGCGTTCCGGGTCCGCGCCGGCGGCCGCAGCGGCAGCGGCAACCGCGATCGCGACCGGGGTGGTGGCGGCCTCGAACTCACGCGCCCAGGAAGCGGCGTCCCAGGACAGAACGGCGCCCGGGTGGGGGAGTGTCGCCCACTCCGAGAGTATCGATCGGTGGCCTCGATGAAGCGCCTGCGTGTGACCGATCGAGCAAGTGGTGAGGTTTTGCTCGAGACGGACATCGACGAGCGGGCCTCGACGAGTAGCCCGGCGTCCGACCAGCAAGGTCAACAGGCGACCGTCGTGGCCGCCGCACGCCCGTCGACAGTCCGGGGGCGGACCGCGGTCGAAGTCGGCGTCGCCGGCTGGCGATTCGAGCTTGAGGTCGAGGACGCGAGCCTCGCCGAGTTGCGACATCGTGCGACGTCGAATCGAACGGGGTCACAGCATCGCGGGCCGACCGAGGTTCGTGCCATCATCCCGGGACGGATCGTATCGATCGATGTGCAGATCGGGGCGACCGTCGAACCGGGGCAGCGACTCCTTGCGGTGGAGGCGATGAAGATGGAGAACGAACTGCGCGCGCCACGGGCCGGGGACATTGAACGCATCGACGTAGCGATCGATCAGAACGTGGAGCTCGGCGAGATCTTGGTCGTGATCCGGTGACGCAGCCGGCGCGCCCCGATCGCCCGCTCGGCGAAGCGACCGATCCCGCCCGGGATCGATGGCGCGAGACCGTTCGGGCCAAAGCCCTGAAGGGCGCCCAGGATCGCCGAGATCCATTCGAGACCTCGTCCGGGATCAACATCCGCGATCTGTACACGCCCGCCGACACGGCCGGAATGGACGAAGCCCGGGATCTGGGCCGCCCGGGCGAGTACCCGTTCACCCGCGGGGTCCAGCCGACGATGTACCGCGGCCGCTTCTGGACGATGCGCCAGTACGCGGGTTTCGCGACGGCCGAGGAGACGAACCGCCGCTTCCGCTTCCTCCTTGAGCAAGGTCAGACCGGGCTTTCGGTCGCGTTCGACCTGCCGACCCAGATGGGTTATGACTCGGACGCACCCGAAGCAGAGGGGGAGGTGGGTCGGGTCGGCGTCCCGATCTCGAGCCTGACCGACATGGCGGTGCTCCTTGATGGGTTGCCGCTCGGCGAGGTCAGCACCTCGATGACCATCAATGCCACCGCTCCGATCCTGTTGGCGCTCTACGTCGCGGCGGCCGAAGCGCAGGGCGTCGAGCGGGCTGCCATTTCCGGCACGACGCAGAACGACATCCTCAAGGAGTACATCGCCCGCGGCACGTATATCTTCCCGCCCCGCCCGTCCATGCGGCTGGTCACCGACGTGTTCGAATTCTGCGCCGCCGAGCTTCCAAAGTGGAACACGATCTCGATCTCCGGTTACCACATGCGCGAAGCCGGCGCCACCGCGGCCCAGGAACTGGCCTTCACCCTCGCCGACGGGATCGCCTATGTCGAAGCGGCCGTCACCCGCGGCCTCGACGTCGATGCTTTCGCCGGACGACTATCGTTCTTCTTCGCTGCCTGGTCGGAGTTGTTCGAGGAAGTCGCCAAGTTCCGGGTGGCGCGCCGGATGTGGGCGACGATCATGAAGGAGCGCTTCGGGGCCACCGACCCACGCTCGATGGTCTGTCGCTTCCACGTCCAGACCGCGGGCTCGAGCCTGACCGCGCAGTCGATCGACAACAATGTCGTGCGGACCACGGTCCAGGCACTGGCCGCTGTCCTGGGTGGAGCCCAGAGCCTGCATACGAATTCTCGCGACGAGGCGCTGGCACTGCCGACCGAAGAAGCGGCCCGCTTGGCCCTCCGGACGCAGCAGATCCTGGCCCACGAGGCCGGAGTGACCGAGACGCCCGACCCATTGGCTGGCTCGTACTACGTCGAGAGCCTGACGAACGAACTCGAGGCGGCTGCCTGGGTCTACCTGGACGAGATCGAGTCGATGGGCGGAACGCTCGCTGCCATCGAGGGCGGTTTCCAGCAGCGTCAGATCCAGGAGGCCGCGTATCGCGTTCAGCGAGCGATCGAGACCGGTGACCAGGTCGTCGTTGGGGTCAATCGCTTCCGCGACGATGAGGTCTCGACGCCGCCGATCCAGCGGATCGACCCGGACGGCGAGCGGATGCAGATCGAACGGGTCCGGCTCGTTCGGGCGGAACGTTCCGAAGCGGACTGGACCGCCGCGATGGATCGACTCGAAGCGGTCGCGCGGGGCGACGGTAACCTGATGCCACCGATCCTCGATGCCGTGCGCGCCTACGCCACGGTCGGCGAGATCAGCGATCGCTTGCGGGTGACCTGGGGTGAGCACCGCGAACTCATCACGATCTGACTCCGAGTGGCAGGCGCCAGTGCGTACGCCACCGATCGTCGTCGCTTTCGACCAGCACTTCGAGCGCCGCGACGGGGCGCGTGAACGGGAGCGACCGGTCGGCTAGCGCGGCGATCTCGTCGAGCGCGGCTTCGTGCGATTCGCATATGGTGAGATGCGGGATGACCTCGTCGAAGGCGCCACCGTAGGGCGGGTAGTCGGGGAAGCGCGCGGCGACCGCCTCGGTCAGTCGCAGGAACGGCGACGAGGGTTCCGGCGCCACGAAGACGGCAGTCGGGAACCGGCCGACCCGTGCGAATCGCACCTCGAATGGTTGCTCATCGGCGGCGATCGAGGCCAGCTCGCGACGCACATCCGGCCCCAGCTGGGCAGCGGGAAGAAACGGGTAGAGGATCGTCACATGGGGGGGAACCCCAGCACCCGCGGCCGAATCCGTACGTCCGCGCAGCGTGGCGAGGGCCCGCGGCACGGCGATCCGAATGATGACCGCGCTGGCCGGCTCGATGGCGATCATCCCGAGAGGGTACGCTGCAAGCATGTCATCCACTCGGAGCGTCCCAGAGGGCATTCGTCGGCTCGGCAAGGTCCACCATGTCGCGCTCATCGTGCACTCGATCGAGACGTCGCTCGGGGTCTGGCGGGATGCGCTCGCGCTCGACCTCGAAACGGTGATGGACATCCCCTCCGACCACGTTCGGATCGCATTCCTCGGGGTGGGTGAGTCGAAGATCGAATTGGTCGAACCGACCGATGACAGCACCGGGGTCGCCCGGTTCCTGGCCAACAAGGGCGAGGGCTTCCACCACATCTGCTTCGAGGTCGCCAACCTCGCGGAGACGCTGTTGCGCCTCGAGATCGAGGGTATCGAGGTCATCGACACCGCCCCCCGAAAGGGCGCCGAGGGCCCCGTCGCCTTCCTCCACCCCAGGTCGTGTCACGGGGTCCTGGTCGAGCTCATCGAGGCGCCGGGCGGGCCGGCCTGGGCCGCGCTGGGCTACTGAACGGCGGTACGTCGCCAAGACGCGAGCCGGTCAGACGTCAGCCAGGTTTACGGGCTCGCAGTGAGAACATCAGCGGGATCTCGCCGGGACCGTGATCAGGCGGGAGACGCCACTTCCCATCGGGGGATTCGACCAGGAAGTCGACCTTCCAATCGAGGAACGGATGCTCCACCAACGCTTCGACGACCAACCCGGCGTCGATCAGCGCTGACACGATCTCGCCGATGCTGTGGCCCCACGCGTGTTCGGTTCCCGCGACATCGGCTTCGGGATCGGCGTAGGAACCCTTGACCTCGAACCGAAGGGGATCGGCGTGCTCCCAGTATGGATAGCTCAAGCGCAGTTCAGCCGGACCCACGCCCTCGTTCTCGAAGACATCCATGACCGGATGCGCCTCGGTGATGAAGAAGGTGCCGCCCGGGGCCACGAAGTGCGCGACGACCTTGGCCCAGGCGCGAATATCCGGGAGCCAACCCAGGACGCCACGCGACGTGTAGACGACGTCGAACTGGCCGTCCAGGGCATCGGCCAGGTCGTAGAGGTTCGAGCGCACGAAGTGGGCATCGGGAAAACCCAGGTCGTCCGCCAGCGAACGGGCGAGGTCGATGGCGGCAGCCGAAAAGTCGGCGCCAGTGACCCGCGCACCGAGTCGGGCCCAGGACAGCGTGTCGATCCCGAAATGGCACTGCAGGTGCAGGAGCGTCTTGCCGGTGACGTCGCCGACCATCTCGATCTCGTCTGGGCGGAGCCTGACGCCGCCGGCCCGAAACCCGTCAAGGTCGTAGAACTCACCGGTGGCGTGGATCCCTGTCCACGCGTCCCACAGGGACTCGTTCGCCGCGAACGACGCGTCGTGGACGCGCGGCTCGTCGGTCAACGCAACGACCAGGCGAACAGCACGTCCGGCGCGCGGTCGGCGGCCTGACAGAACGTGACGATCTTGCCCGCGAGCTCTCGGATCCACGGTTTCTCCTCGCGAGGCAGATGGCCGATCTCGTCTTCCAGGAGCTCGATCCAGCGACCGGCGATGGCATCCAGGTCGTGATCGACGATGCGTGCGATCGCGCCGACCCAGGCCGAATCCACCCGCTCGATGGTCCGATCGTCCGATGGATCCGGTCCTTCGAGTTCGAGGCGTGCGTCGATGAAATCAGACGGCGCATCACGGTCGGTGACCGTTCGGATCGCCTCGGCGAACAAGTCGAGCCACGTCGGGTCGAGCCCGCTGCCGAGGGCAAGGTGGGCTCTGAAGCGCCGTCGGTCATCGAGGGCGGCGAGGTCGTCGAGCCCGATGACCATGAGGATCTCGGGCGCGTCGCCCGCAACTAGGTCCATCAGTCGACTCACGCGATCAGCCTCGGTAGCCGGCGTCGCGCAAGAGACCCGGGAGTTCGGTCGGTGAGCCGGCCACGAGGAACCCGGCTGCCTCCAGCGCATCGACCTTTGAAGCGGCGGTCCCGGCGCCGCCCGAAATGATCGCCCCGGCGTGGCCCATGCGCTTGCCCTCTGGGGCCGTTCGTCCCGCGATGAAGGCGACCTTCGGGA
>SPCO01000022.1 GCA_004525275.1 Thermomicrobiales bacterium
ACGGAACGACACGATGCCGGCCCCACTTCCGGCACCACGACACGCACGGAACGACACGATGCCGGCCCCACTTCCGGCACCACGACACGCACGGAACGACACGATGCCGGCCCCACTTCCGGCACCACGACACGCACGGAACGACACGATGCCGGCCCCACTTCCGGTGCCGTCAGGATGCCGGCGCGACGTCCACGACGCGACCGACCTGGACGCCGCAATCCCCAACATCGATATCCGGCGGTTCACCACGCCGAGCGACGTCAGGGCGGCGCAGATCTGACTTCGATGATCGGTACCGTGATGCACGACCTGCGCGATCCGGATGCCGATCGTGGCCTCTGCTGGTACCCGTTGTCATCGTCGACCTCGAGCAAGACAGTGGTGTATTGGCCATCACATCGAGTACGGATACCGGTGGGTCGGCCGGCACGTTGCGGGGCCCCCGTGGGTCGGCCGGCACGTTGCGGGGCCCCCGTGGGTCGGCCGGCACGTTGCGGGGCCCCGGCGGGGGCGCGGGTGTGGTCATGTAAGGACCCAAGCAGGGCGACCGATCGGTGCGACACCCGCAGATTCTCGGCGGACGCGACGATGCGTCGGGCGCGGGTGTGGACTGGCGATCGCGGGCCTGGGCGTATCGTTTGTCGGTTTTGCCGGTCTGATCGCGGCACTTGACCGTCGGCCCGCAGCCCATTCAGCGGTGGCCGCCTATCGCATCCGCAGCATCGTCGCGCTCGGCTTCCTGCTGACCTTCCTTGGGTTTGGGACGGTCGCGCTCTATGCCGTGACTGGACAGGACTTCACCCTGACGGCACGAATGGCCTCGCTCTTCATCGTCGCGATGAATGTGCGGGGTCTGGTCGAGGCGCGCCCCGGGCCTGCCTGGCGCGATGAGCGGCAGCGAAGGTTCTCGATCGGGATCTTGTTGGTCCTTATTGCGCTCAGCCTTGGGAACATCCTGGTCGGCAGCATCGAATATCTCCAGGTTCTTCTGCTTCTCGGACGCACCGGTCCGATGACGATCTTCTACAACACCGTGAGCGACTCCCTTCGCGGCGAGGCCACGGTGGCCAAGGCTGATCCATCGGACCCCCGTGAACGCTGACCTCCGCAAACCCGGTTCGTTGGACGTACATGTGTCGAGGCCTGCGAGCCCCTCGCGGTCGAACCCGACCAGGGATATGCTTGTTCGGTCAACAGGACTGTGACGCCCCGGCTCGCAGGTGACCGATCCATCGTTCGGATGGTCGCGAGCTGCTTTTGGTCGACGGATGCCTTCTATATCGGGTGCGAATGTGACCATACCGTGACTCTCGGCCTATGCGTGGGGGTCCCCTTGGCACTCCGTCGTGGGTGGGCTCAGACCCCATCGTAGAGATCGAGCGGCACCAATACCGCTGCAATCAGCGGCGAGTCACTCGAGTGAATCACCGCATACGCGAAAGGGCCAGACATGCAAAACAGACTCAGGATCCTCGGCATCGCGATGTTCGCGTTTGGCGTGTTCGGCTTGGTCGTGGGCGGCTACACGCTGTACCGGACGAACCAAGGCATGAACTCGCTCCAGGCCTTCAGCGCGGCGCAGCAGGTCAAGCTCAGCTACGACGAATCGGGTCAACTCGTCGACCGGGGCACCACTGAAGGCGCCGAGAAGATCAAGGACCTGGTCAGGAACGACTGGGGCTATGCGCTCGAAGATGGCGACCTGAACTCGAATGACCCGCTTGTGAACACGGCGTCAGAGTACATGTACCAGATGGGCACGATCGCCTATCACACCCTGCACTCCACCGTGACCGTCACCGTGCCCGAGGATGTTGAGTACAAGGGCGAGACCTTCCCGGCTGGCGACTACGAGTTCGTCAACGACGGCCGCTACTGGACCGGTTTCGATCGCCAACATCCGATCGAAGGCCCGGCTCGTGAGGCGATCTGGACCGGCACCGCCCATGCCCTAATCGGTGAGCTCGGCGTTGGCGCCGTCACGGCCTCGACGCTGACCATCGGCCTCGGGCTGGTCGGGGTCATCGGTGGCCTCGCCGGGACGCTCACGCTGCTTGGTCTCGGACTGATCTGGGCTGCGCGCAAGCCCGACTGACCCTCGCTGCATTCCCAAGGCCTCCGGCGGTCGAGCAATCGACCGCCGGTTCCGTTTCCGGAGGTCGGTGGCCCGAACGCAACGTCAGTGGACCAGCTGAAGTGGTGGCCACGCAACGATCTAGCGGGAATCGCAACGATCTAGCGGGAATCGCAACGATCTAGCGGGAATCGCCGTATGGCCTCGTGATGATCTCGAGGTTGTGCCCGCTCGGGTCATCGAAGTACACGCCGCGACCGCCGTCGTGGGTGTTGATCTCGTCCGGCTTGTCGTGCCCCGGGTCGGCCCAATGCGGGATGCCCTGAGCCTGGATCCGACCGAAGATCTGGTCGAATTCATCCTCGCCAACAAGGAAGCAATAGTGTTGTGAAGCGATCTCAGCGTCGCTGTCATAGAAGTCGAGGGTTACCTGGTTCGCGACGCCGACCGCAAGGAATGGACCCCACGCGACTGGGTTCGGCAGTCCGAAGAGCCCGGCGAGGAAGGCCGCCGCGGCCCGCTTGTCGCGCGAGTAGACGATCGTGTGGTTCAGCTCGATCGTCATGACGTCTTGACGGGCGCAGCGGTCATAGTCCTTCTCCCAGTGTGATTGACCAGGGTGACGCGAGACTACACCCATCACCGTGGGCGCGGAGCTGGCAGGAGGGAGCTTCCCTGGTCCCGGGGTCATGCCTACACTCGCTCAATGGACCCCACCGGCGAGGGGCCTGCCGACGGTTTGAAACCAGGCGGTCGGATCCTGGCATTCGACCTGGCGCGCGGCCTGGCGATCGTCTTCATGATCCTCGTCCACGTCCTCCGCCATTGGGGCGACCAGGCGACGTGGGCGACGCCGATCGGCACCGCGATCAGCTTCCTGGGCGGACCGCCGGCCGCCCAGGTCTTCATGTTCGTGATGGGCGCCTCGGTGGCATTCTCGCGACGGACCTCGTTCCGGTCGCTGGCGACTCGCGGCCTGGGGCTCGTCGCGGCGGGCTACGCCCTCCGCCTGGCCCGCGGCACGGTCCCGCTCTCAGCGGGGTTCGCGGCGGGCATCGTCAGCCCGGACTAGGTGGCGCCCTTCACGCCGGTGTCGCTGCTCAGGTGATCGACATCCTCCAGCTCGCCGGCTCCTCGCTCATTCTGATGGCTGCGCTTCGCGAGGTCGTGCTGGTCGGCCCGGCTTGGCTGGTCATCGCCGCCGGGGTCGTCCTAGTGGCGCCGATCCTCCAGGATGTGATCACCGGGTTGGCCATCGTCGACGCCCTGCTCGCGATGTTGTGGTCCAACGCCGACAACGTCTTCTACCCGGTATTTCCGTGGGCGGTCTTCCCGCTCGTCGGCGCGGTCGTCGGCGACGCGCTCGTCAAGGCGCGCGATCGCCCGCTGATCCTGCGACGGACCGGCGTCGTTGCGCTCGCGGCGTTTGTCGCGGGTGTCGCCGTCATCGTGGCCACCTCGACCACCCTCGATGATCTGACGTATTGGCGCCTCCCGCCGATCCTCGTGCCGGCCATTCTCGGGTTCACGGTCGCCTGGGTCTGGCTGTGCGACGTGGTCGCGCGACGCGGAGGGCAGCGCTTCGGGCTCGGCGTCATCTACGGCTGGAGTGCACGAGTGACCACGATGTGCTTCGTCCACTGGCTGATCGTGGCCTGGGGGATCGCGTTCGTCGGGTTCCGGGTCATGGACCTCGGACCCGTCCTCGTGGCGGCTGTCGCGGTGGTCATCGCCACGATCTTCGTTTCGCGCTGGTGGCGTTCCCTGGTCGGGCGAGGAGGTCGGATCGGGATGCGTGCCTGGATCGATGAGCCCGCCAGGCCGATCTTGCCGGACGGCTAGCTGGGCAACAGCAAAGACGGGCCCGCCGGCCGGGCGGACGATCAGCCGGCGGCGCGCCCGACGCTTCGACGCGCTACGACGCCGGAGCCGATGGCCCCGGCGAAGGCCAGTATCGCTCCGGCAAGGAACGCCGAGGGGATCCCGGCGACTCCGGCCACGAATCCGAAGACCATCGGCCCGACGCCGAATGCAAGGTCGATCGCGACGGTCATCGTGGCCATCGCCGCCCCGCGCTGGCTCGGTGCGACCCCACTGAGCAGGGCGCTGAAGAAGGCCGGGGTCGTAAAGGCGACACCGACTGCCACGATCGCCGCGCCGGCGAAGAGCCCGATCGCCGACGGCACGAGCGCGACCATGGCGATCCCGATCCCGGTGAGGGCGAGGGCGCCGGCGCCGAGTCGGTACGACGCCACCCGATCCGGGAGCTTGGCGAAGAGCACCCGAACAATGACGACGATCAAACCGAATTCCAGCAAGACCAGGCTCCAGTCGGCGACGCCGATCGCCTCGGCATGGATCGCGATGAACGTGAAGAACCCGGCCATCGCCGCGATCCCGCTGAACAGGGCCAGCCCGGGGCGGATCGCCGCGCGATGGATCATCGGAACGATCGGGGCGTCATCCGCGATCGGAGGCGCGGTTTCCGGGAGACGCGTGGCGATGAGCGCGGCGGTCGCCGCCAGCGCGGCCGCTCCGAACCACGCCACTTGGTACCCAGCGGCATCGAGGAGCGCCTTGCCGAGGAGCGGTCCGAGCGCGATCCCGAGGTACAGGGATAACGAGTTGAAGCTCAATGCCTCACCCGTGCGTTTGGGCGGAGCCAGATCGGCCAGGGCCGCGAAGCCGGCGACGAAGAAGAACGCCTCCGCGACGCCCAGGACCAGCCGGAGGCCGATCATCACGGCCAGGTTGGGCGCGAACGCGTGGCCGGCGGTCGCAGTCGCATACAGCAGTGCCCCTCCGATCAAGAGCGGGCGCCGCCCACGGCGATCCGACAATCGCCCGGCGACCGGGCGCAGGAAGAGTGCCGTCAGGGCCAGGGCACCGATGGCGATCCCGACCCCGATCTCGTCGGCCCCGAGGACATTCTTCGCGAACAGCGGGGCCAGCGGGATCTCGAGGCCACCGGCCGCGAAATAGGCGAATTCGGCGAGCGACAGCGCGATGAAGGCAGGTGTGAACAAGCGTGGCTCATCGCCAGTCGGGGCCGGGATGTCCGGCTCGCCTGTCGGGTCCGCGTTCTCGGATCCACCCATCATCGCGACGCTCACCTGGCCCGAATTGACGGTGACGACAGCCTCGTTCTTGGCGCAGACGACGTCAAGGGCGTTGACGGTTGGGGCTTGGAGCGTAGCGCGCCGACCAGGCGCGAGTCTCCGACCAGTACGCTCGGCCGGACCAACGAATCAACGGGATTCGCAGGAATCGGGGGTCGACCATGCACAGCTGTCGAAGATGTGCGCCTGCGAGACGCGGTCGTCCGGCGCCCATCGCCCGCCCGTTGTGATCGCGGCCGAGGCCGACGCCTCAGGAGTACCGGGACGCTGAGGTTATGGGTCCGTCGGCCCTGGCCCGAGGACATCGTCCAGGCGCTGAGGCCAGTCCTCGTTCTCAAGCCCCGCTAAGACGAGCACATCGCGCCAGTCGATCTCGGCCTCCGCTGCGGCGTTGATGAGGCGATCCAGGTCGCCATCCGCGATGATCAGGATCGCCCCGCAGATCCGCTCGTCGCCCTCAATCGAGGTCCCGCCAAGATCGAGAGAAGAGAGGAGTTCCAGGACTTGCGAGGTGCGCTTGCCGAGGAAGTCTCGGGCGACACGGTCGGCTACCCGTGGTGAGATGTTCACCTCACGAGTCTAGACCTGGGGCGTTTCCAGTCCGACCCCGATCGGGGACGAGACGACGGTCGATGGTCGGGGCCGTAGCCGTTGGGGTTGTCCACGCGCGAACGTATGACTGGACATGGCCCGGGCGTCGACAAGCCGTTCATGTTGCCATCAGGTTATTCGCTCGGCCATCGGACCGGATACTGGTCTGGGCATCAAGTACCCACCCAAACCGGACCCATACCGCGTAGAGAAGGGATACCAGGATGGACCAACGCCTCGGCACCGCATTCGTCCTTCGTCCGGGTGGAGGACGGTCAATCGACCTTGGTAACTTCGAGATGTTGCTCAAGGCGACCAGCGAGGAGACCGAGGGCGCCTTCGCTTTGCTCGAGGCCGCCGAGCCGCCCGACTTTGGGCCCCCAATACACATCCACCGCAACGCCGCGGAGGCGTTCTACGTCCTCGAGGGCGAGTACCACATCTTCATCGATGAACAGGCGTATATCTGCCCCGCAGGTTCGTTCATCTACATCCCGGCAGGCATTCGGCACGGCTTTCGCGTGGGCGCTGTGCCAAGTCGGAAACTCAATCTGTACTCCCCGGCGGCGATGGTCGGCTACTTCGACCAGCTGAGTGCAGCGATCAAGCGGGGCGATGCCGACCCGGATCGACTCGATGAGATCGCCAAACGCCATGGCATGGACGTGATCGGCCCGGTTCCCGAAGGCTATCTGTAACCGGTCCGCGACTGTCGCTCCGCCTCACGGGACGGAGCTACTCCGCGCCGAACCGAGACCGATCGGGCACGACACGCCGAGCCCGATTGGGCATGCCACACCTGTGGCGGTGTGGCACTCGTACCCTGCTGGATTGTTCGTTGGACAAGGTACGACTCAAGCCGACGTCGATACGGATCCGTGGAGTTCGTCGCCGACCTCGTAAATCTCCAATGGCGGGTTCGTTCCGAAACGTTCCCAGAGTCGCTGTCTCGCAGGCTCGAGCTCCGATGCTATCCGCGCCACGTCATCCGCCGAGTCCCAGACCCCGATGATCTCGATCCAGCCGGACTGACGGTCAACGAACACGTAATGCTGGCGCAGCCCGGCGGCTCGCTCGTGTATCGGGCGCACATCTTCCCGGTAGGCCTCGAGGACGCTGTCAATGCGGCCGACCGGTACCTGGACTCGGAGCGTTCGAGCGATCACGGCGCACCTCCTCGTCCCCGAGGCTAGCAGCGAGGCGCAAGGTCCTTTGAGTCAAACGCCGGCAGCTTGTCGGGGCGCGGCACCTTCTACGCCTTCACCCCGAGACCGATCGGGCAGCTCACGCCCTTCCCGTGGTCGGGACAATAGCCGTAGGGGTTCTCAGACGAGTCAGGGTACCGCCGGTGCGTACTCCTCGGAACGCAGGTTCGAAGGCGGCTCAGCGGTCGCGGTAGCGCCACGCTGGCGGCTCGTCCCGCGGGCCGCGGAAGATGCGGATCATCCAGATCAGGCCGATGACCGCGATAGCGGCGGCGAGAACGACGATGACGACGTTGTTCGGCAGCCCCCACACGCTCGGGCCGCCGCCGCCGCCGAACGTCGGCGCCGCCCAGAACGCCGCCCAGAGCGCGAACACCACCGTAATCGCGGTGGCGATGAGCGCGACCGCGAGCAGGATTCGCGTCGGCCAGTAGCCGGGGGCCTTGACGGGCTTCATGCCGCCATCGTAGACGTCGGCACAAGGGCCATCTGGCTTACGTCTTCACCCCGAGCCCGATCGGGCACGACACGCCGGTCGAATGGTCGGGGCAGTAGCCCCGGGGATTCTTGTCGAGATACTGCTGGTGATAGTCCTCGGCGTAGTAGAACGGGCCGGACGGGCTGATCTCGGTCGTGATCACGTCGTAACCCGCGGCTGATAGCCGGGACTGGTAGGCGTCGCGGGTCGACTCGGCGCTGGCGAGTTGCTCGTCGTTCGCGGTCAGGATGATCGAACGATATTGGCTGCCGTGGTCGTTGCCCTGTCGCATGCCCTGGGTCGGGTCGTGATGCTCCCAGAAGGTTTGCAGGAGCTCTTCGTACGTGATTCGCTCGGGATCGAAGGCCACGAGGACGACCTCGGCGTGGCCGGTCCGACCTGAGCACGCCTCCTGGTAGGTCGGATTGGGGGTCAAGCCCCCGGCGTAGCCGACGGCCGTCGTGACGATCCCGGGCAGCGACCAGAACGCCTTTTCGGCACCCCAGAAACAGCCGAGGCCGAAGACGGCGGTCTGCGTCCCATCCGGCCAGGGGCCGGCGATCGGGGTGCCAAGGATCGTGTGTCGACCGGGCACCAGGATCGGTTCAGAGCGACCGGGGAGAGCTTCGGCCGGGGAGGGAAGTGCCTGAGGCTTGGGAGTGAGGAAGCGCATGTCCCAACTATAGGCCCGCCCGATGACGGGTCCGTGACATCGACTCGGCTCGGGTCCTGCCCGACTCGTCCCGTATGGCGTCACCGCGGATGGCGACCCGCAACGACCCGCAGCCATCCTGAACCTACCGCTCCACACGCGACCGTCGTCGTCGATAGCGCCCGACCCCCGGCCTCGGAGCGTCACGGTCCGGGTCCCAGGCTGACCTTCGTATCGTCGCAAATGCCCACTGGGCGCCGCAGGATCGTGACGTGCATATCACCTTCACGGGCTTTGCCGGCGACTGCCTCATCTCAGGGCAGCTCGACCTCGACGGCGAACGCCTGACCGACCACCTCAACGCACATCCGACCTTGACGCTCGAGGATGTCGTCCTCGAAGGGCTCGATGGCGGACGCGTCAGCACGGACACATTCACGATCGAGCGGTCCCAGCTCTGTGCTGCCGTGGCCACGGGGCCGCGGGGCGCGAAGGCTCGGCGCTTCCCGACCGACGAACGCCGGATCCAGGCACAGATCGGGCCGTACGCGATCCTCGGGCGGTACCACGGTCACGTCGGTGCCACGAACCTGCGTAGCTTCTTCGAGCGGGACCCGATGGTGCCCTTGACCGACGCCACGATCGCATACGTCGTCGACGGCATCCTCGACGTCCAGGATGCGCCGGTCCTCATCATCAATCGGGACCTCGCGGCCTGGTATCGCGACCCGGATGAACCGGACGCCGCAGAGCACGCTGAGCACAGTGATGGCGGGCCTCAGGGCGCGCGGCGGAGCCCGCGACGGAGCTCCAGGGCAACCCAGCTGTCCGCCAAACGTCGGACCCCAACCTACCGTCGGTCACCCACGTCGCGCTGACCGCCTGCAACAACCCTTCGGTGGGGCGTGTCATCGACGCGGAGGTGCCGCCGACGCAAATGAACAAGAGGTCAGTTCGGGCGGGTCACCCGGATGTCGTCGAGCTCGACCTCGAGGAGGTTTGGCGCCCCCCCATCGACGGCGACGAAGCGCAGCCGAACCGATTCGCCTACGTACGCGTCCAGCGAGATCGAGCCAGCTAGCCAGACGCCATCGACGTCGGTCGGAGTGCCGAGCACCGTGAAGACCTCGGCCTGGCTGCCGTTCTCGCGCTCGACGAAGGCGCGCAGGCTGTCGGCGGCGGTCGACGTCGCGCTGTGCGCGAAGACATAGCGGAACGTCAAACGCTGGCCGGCCGCCGCCGCCATCTGGATCTCGGGCGAACGGATCGTCGTCCGGCCGTCGAGGTCATGGGCGGTAGCGGACGCACCCGCAGGCGCGCCGGTCACGTAGGCGCGAGATCCGGATGTGGGCTTGCCCAGCTGCTTCTTGCCATGACGTCGCGTCGGCTCCGGGTTGCTCCTCGTGAATCGAGCGCCCGCCCGCGCCGTATCGGTGTCGTCCGGGTCGACCTGCCAGCCACGTGAGACCTCGAGATCGTCATCGAAGGCGCCGCACCGAGCGGTCTTGACGGCGGCTCCGAGGGCCCCCAACGGACACCAGGCGCGCTCCATCAGGTAGAGGGCGGCCTCCTTGTTGCGCCCGGTCTCGGCCTCGATCCGTGAGTCGTCCGGGTAATCCTTGATGGACAACTCGAAGGTGTAGCTGAAGATCCGATACGTCCCGTACTCGAAGTCGCGGGACGTTCCGGAGGTGATGTACAGGTCGCTCGCCTGTTGGGGTCGGTAGCCATTGGTGGCCGCCATATGCCTGCCGATCTTGGCGAGCGCCGCGTGATCGTCCCTGGTCATGTCCGAAGGGACGTTCCGCTTGGTGTATCCGTACGGCCACATGACCAGCCGACCGTACTCATGGAACGTGACTCCGGCCCGGATCTGCTGACGCCCGTCGACGACGCGGCTGGCCAGGAAGTCGCGCATCGCCCGATCCTCAGGACTGGAGAATGCAGATGGTCCCCGATAGGTGATCGCCTGCGGGTTGGTGCTGGTCTTGCCGCCCCCGCCCCATCGGTAGCCGTAATTTCGGTTGAGGTCTGTGCCGATCGAGCTCGAGCCGGGCGTCGGCTGACGGTTCTTGCGCCAGAAGTGGAACCGGTCGTTCTTGATATCGAACTCGGCTCCATCGGGGTTCACGAGAAACACGATCCAGATCTCGCGCGTATCCACGATGTTCGTGATCCTCGCGTCGACGCCATAGCCGTCCGCCAGCCAATGCAGGATGTGGAGGGTCATCTCGGTGCCCATATGCTCGTCGGCGTGGTGACCGGCATCGAACAACACTTCGGGTTCGGGTTCGTCGATCGCGACGTTGTCCGAGATCTTGACCGCCCACAGCTCACGACCCTTGTAGCTCTGGCCGATGGAGAAGCGCGACACGATGCCTGGGTGCGCCGCCGCCACCGCAGCGACCTCGGCCGTGAGCTCCGTATAGCTGTGATAGCCCTCCTTCCCTGGGGGAAACTCCGATGCATTGACGGCCGCAGCCGACCCGAGCAACAGGCTGACGGCGAGGAGCGAACCGAGCGTTGTCGAGCGCCGAGGGCGGGACTGTCGCATGGCGACAGGATGACGGCTCACCCCGGACGGCGCCATCCGCCGGACGGGTCAGTGATGTCGCGGCAGTCGTCCCGGTCGGTCGCCGCCCGATAGGCTTGAGCGATGACCGAGCTCGAAGCCGTCCTTGGCGAGATCGATACCTGGGGCGCTGACCACGCTTGCGCGGCGGTCATCGGCCCGGCCGGCGTCCTCGCCATGTACGGTGACGGCGCCCACGCCTTTCATTGGACGTCGGTCACGAAGGTGGTCACCGCGTGGGCTGTTCTGATCGCCACGGAGCGTGGTCTGCTCGATCTCGACGAGCCGGCCGGCCCGCCCGGTTCGACGGTCCGGCACCTGCTGGCGCACGCATCGGGCCTGCCGTTCGAGGGGAACACAGCCCTCGCGAGCGTCGGGACGCGACGGATCTACTCGAACACTGGCTTCGACGTCCTCGGCGGCCTGGTCGCTGACCGAGTCTCCGCCCCCTTTGAAGCCGCACTCGAGAGCTTCGTGCTGGCCCCGCTCGGGATGTCAGAAACACGCCTCCTGGAGCGGCCATCGCAGGGCCTCGAGGGACCGATCACGGACCTCGCCAGACTGGCCACGGAACTCCTCCGACCGACGTTGCTCTCGGATGACCTGTTCGGCGTGGCGACGACTCTGGCGTTCCCGGGTCTGGTCGGCCTGCTGCCCGGGGTGCGCCGCTACGACCCGCTCGATTGGGGTCTGGGCTTCGAGCTACGTGACGGCAAGACCGACCACTGGATGGCCGACGACAACAGCCCGGCAACGTTCGGGCACTTCGGTGGCTCCGGGACCTTCCTGTGGGTCGATCCGGTCGCCGATATGGCCGTGGCGGCGCTGACCGATCGAGCGTTTGGGCCGTGGGCGCTGGAGACGTGGCCGAACTTCTCGGCAGCAATCCTCGCCGCGACGACCTAGGAGGGTGAGGGTCGGGGATCTGCCGGATCTCGGCGCCACACGCCCGAAGCGACCAGGGGAGCGCTGAAGCCGCAGGCATTCGACCCTGTTTGGGCTGTTCCTCGGCCGATCTGAGCTTCAGGCGCCCGAGTCAGCCGACGCGAGGACCCTCGCGATGGTTCGGTGGTCCGTTGAAGCGCCTGGCGCCGAACGATCTAAGTGGGTGAGGGTCGGGGATCTGCCGGATCCGCGTGCGTCCGGCCTCGGACCGCGGCGACCAGGTCCGCGATGCTCGGCTGCTGTTCGATGGTGACGAAGACGCTC
>SPCO01000179.1 GCA_004525275.1 Thermomicrobiales bacterium
CACCCACAGTTCATCGAGTTCGTGGCACCGGGCGTATCAAAAGGGCGCGCGGTCCGCTGGCTCGCCCGTCGCCTCGGCGTCCCACTCGGGGCGGTCATGGCCATCGGCG
Source organism: Thermomicrobiales bacterium (assembly GCA_004525275.1). Taxonomy (GTDB): domain Bacteria; phylum Chloroflexota; class Limnocylindria; order Limnocylindrales; family CSP1-4; genus SPCO01. Next base: position 110 of record SPCO01000179.1, read on the forward strand.
ACCAGTGGAACGACCTCGAGATGCTCGCCGAAGTCGGGCACGGCGCGGCGATGCCGACCGCTCCGACGGAGGTGCAGCGTGTCGCCCGCTACATCGCTCCACCCCTGGCCGAGGAGGGCGTGGCCCGGATGATCGAATCGCTTGTCCTCGCGGCGCCGGCCTCCACCCTTCGAATGTCGAGACGACTGGCGGCCAGGGCACTCGAGATCGCCCGAACGTGACGGCCCGGATCGTCGCCGACGACGCGTCAGGCCGTGACCTCGCGGCAGACGTCCTGGGTCGTGGTGGCGTCGTGGCCATCCCGACGGACACCGTCTATGGGATCGCGGTCGCGCTCGAAACCCCGAACGGGATCGAGCGACTGTTCCAGGTGAAACGTCGCCCCCTCGACCGAGGGGTCATGGTGTTGCTCGATTCCGTGTCTCAGGCGGCTTCGGTCGGGGAGATGGGATCGGCCGCTTCGGCGCTCGCGGCCGCCTGCTGGCCGGGCGGATTGACCGTCGTGGTCCCGCAACGGCCCGACGTTCCGATGCCGGCGGTCTTGACCGGTGGGGCCGCGACGATCGGGCTCCGCGTTCCCGATCATGAAACCCCGCGCGCGCTCGCTCGAGCCGTTGGGCCCCTGCCCACCACCTCGGCAAATCGATCCGGGTTGCCGGCGGCACGAGATGCCGGTGAGATCATGGCCCAGCTCGGCGACGACATCGACCTCGTGCTCGATGGTGGAACGGCGCACGGTGGTCCCGCTTCGACCATCGTCGATTGCACCGGCGAACGACCCGGGATCCTGCGACTGGGCGCGATCTCCCTGGCCACGATCATCGACGCGCTGGACCGGGCTGATGTCGCCCACGACCTGACTGACATCGGCCACGGCCCCGACTCGGGGCCCTCCGCGAGCTGACCCGCCAGCCCCGCATGATGTTCGTGGGAAGATAGCCTGGCGCACAGGTCCACTTCGAGGGACGACCGGTCCGGCGCGACAGACACACCAGAGATGCCTGGGCTTGGAAGGAGCGGCGACACGCATGACGATCTCGCCAGCGACCGGCATCGCGGTCGACCCGATCGCGGAAGTCGATCCCGTCCTGTGGGAGGCGATGCTCGCCGAGCGTGCGCGCCAGCACGACAAGATCGAGTTGATCGCCAGCGAGAACTACGTCTCCGCCGCGGTCATGGAGGCCCAGGGATCCTGGCTCACGAACAAGTACGCTGAGGGCCTTCCTGGAAAGCGCTACTACGGCGGCTGCGAGTACGTGGATATCGCAGAGCGCCTCGCCCAGGAGCGTGCCCTGGCCCTCTATCCCGGCGCAGAGCACGTGAACGTCCAGCCCCATTCCGGTGCGCAGGCCAACATGGCCGCCTATTTCAGCGTCCTCCAACCAGGCGACCGGATCATGGGGATGAACCTCGCACATGGCGGCCACCTGACCCACGGGATGGCGCTCAACTTCTCCGGCAAGCTGTACGAGGTCCACGCGTACGGCGTTCGCCAGGACACGGAACGCATCGACTACGACGCGATGGCCGCCCAGGCGCGCGACGTTCGCCCGAGGATGATCGTCGGGGGCGCTTCGGCCTATCCGCGCCTCTGGGATTTTGCCCGGATGGCCGAGATCGCCGAAGACGTGGGGGCGCTCCTGTTCATCGACATGGCCCACTTCGCGGGGCTCGTTGCGGCCGAGGTCCATCCGAGCCCGTTCCCGTACTCCGACCTCGTCACGACGACGACCCACAAGACGCTCCGCGGGCCACGGGGCGGGTTGGTGTTCGGTCGCCGGACCCTGCGAGCCGGCCTGGATCCGGCCGGATTCCCGGCTGTCAAGAACGGCGGAGCTGACGGAGCGCTCGCTGCATCCATCGACCGAACCGTGTTCCCGGGTGTCCAGGGTGGGCCGCTCATGCATGTCATCGCGGGCAAGGCCGTCGCCTTCAAACTCGCCGCCGAGGAGCCCTTCCGGACGGACCAGAGGCGCACCATCGAGAACGCCGCGGTGATGGCCGAGACGCTCGCCGGTCTTGGGGCCCGAGTCGTCTCGGGCGGGACCGACAATCACCTCCTGCTCGTCGATGTGACACCCCTCGGGGTGACCGGCAAGGAGGCCGAGCACCTTCTCGACGAGATCGGGATCACCGTCAACAAGAACGCGATCCCGTTTGACAGCCTGCCGCCCAACACGGCGTCGGGGATCCGGATCGGAACCCCGGCCACGACCTCTCGGGGGTTCGGGCCTGACGAGATGCGGGCGGTCGCCCGGATCATCGTCGATGCCATCGAGGCGCGAGACGACCCGACCAGGCAGGCGGTCCACGCGGAACAGGTCCGCGAGATCGTGAGCCGGTTCCCAGTCCCAGGCCTGCCGCCAGCGTGATCCTCTCCGGTACAGACCTTCGGGCCCCATGACGTTCGTCTCGAGCGCGGGTGGCGCCGTCGGGCCCATCCTCCTTGTCTTCGCCGCGGCCGCCCTTCTAGCCCTGGCCCTGACGCCCGTGGTACGCCGAGTCGTTCTCCGTTACGAGATGCTCGATCACCCAGAAGCCCGTCGAGTCAACATCGTCCCGGTCCCGCGTGGCGGCGGTCTGGCCATCTGCGCCGCCTTCATCCTGGTCGCTACCACATTCCTGCTCATCAACCAGCAGGGAAGGTACATCTCCGTGCCGTTCTCGCTCGATACGTCGGAGATGGTGGCGCTCCTGCTCGGTGGCGCGATCGCCGCCGGTCTTGGGGCCATCGACGACCTCCTCGATCTCCGCGCCCGGGCGCAACTTGTCGGACAGGTCGCCCTGGCCGTCTTCGCCGTGTTTCTTGGCATCACCATCGACTTCATCGCCAACCCGATCGGCCCCGGCGTCGTCCGCTTCGAGGGTGTGGTCGCGGGCGTCCTGACCGTCTTCTGGATCGTCGGGATGATCAACAGCATCAACTGGATCGATGGTCTCGACGGGTTGTCCACCGGTGTGGCGCTTATCGCCGCCGTGACACTCGGGATCATCAGCCTGACGATCCAGGTCGGAGAGCCGCTGATCGCGATCCTGTGCTTCGCCTTTGCCGGCGCGCTCCTTGGCTTCCTCCGCTGGAACTTCAATCCGGCCTCGATCTTCTCGGGCACCAGCGGCGTCCAGTTCGTGGGCTACACGCTGGCTGTCTTGGCCGTACTGGGCAGTGCCAAGGTGGCGGTCGCGCTGCTCGTGCTCGGGGTACCGATCATCGATACGTTCTGGATCATCGTCCGACGCATATCGCAGGGTCGATCACCGTTCAGCCCGGATCGAACCCATATCCACCATCGGCTGCTCGACCTCGGGTTGTCGCACCGACAGACGGTCCTGGTGATCTACGGAATCTGCCTCGCGCTGGCCACTCTTTCGCTGCTGCTGTCGGGCGTTACGCAGCTCTATGCGTTCCTCGGCGTCTTTGTGGCATTCGGGCTTATCCTGTTCCTGCCGACCCGTGGCGGGTTCAGTCGACCCGACGAGCTCGAAGCCGAGACCTATGACGGCGATTCGCCCCAAGAGGGATAGGGCATCCGTCTGATCGGGCTCATGGCTCGGCGGTGCTAGCATCGCTCCCGATCGCTGTCGGCGTGCAGCACCGGCCTCTAGGAGTCCATGAATCAAGACCTGATCCTCGTCATCATCGTCGTCGTCCTGGCGCTGGTTGCGGCTATCGCTGCCGTCGGCGCAGCCATGAACATCGAGGAGCGTCGACGTTCGGCTGGCGCCCCCGTGACCGGTTTCCGGGGCGTCATCGACCGTTCGATCGGCATGTACTTCGTGCGTCGGGTTCTTCGCCGACCGATCGCGCCGGACCTTCCGCCTCCGACCGACCCCGCTCTCAGCCCCGACGAGATCTCGTATCGGATCGGGGTCGCCGGCGCCG
>SPCO01000026.1 GCA_004525275.1 Thermomicrobiales bacterium
GTCATTGGCCTTGATGGAGTACTGGCGCAACCAGGGGTCCGGGAACGCGCCCCGGATCTCGGAGGCCACCCGGTCCAGGATGGCCAGATCGGTGACGTAGGCGGGCGTGCCGTACTGCGCGGCCGCTTTGCGGAGGACCGCTGCGAAGGCCTGATCAGTCGGGGACGACAAGCCGCACGGCAGAGCTGACGGCACTCAGCGCGACCGCCCCGACGACGGCCGCCACGATCGTGTCGGCGGTGAGCAGATCGGGCGGGAAGTCGCCGATCGTCAGGTCGAAGCCGGCCGCCTCCGAGATGAGCGCGGTCAACAGCAGCAGCCCGGCGTTGATGGCGACCCCGATGAGGCCCATGGTCATCAGCGTCAGCGGCAGGGCCAGGGTTCGAACGATCGGGCCGATCAACCCATTCACCGCTCCAAAGATGGCCGCGAGGACCAGCAGTCCGAGGGTCTCGCCCTCGTAGTTCACGAAGTCCGGCAAGAAACGAGTCAGCACGTAGAACGCGATGGCCGTGACGATGGTTCCGAAGATGAAGCCCTTCATGGCAATGCCTCCGAGCGATGGACGACCTCACCACCGACGACCGTCAGGACCGCGCTGGTGCCGATGATCGATGAGGGTCCCCCAACGGGGATGTCCCGGTCAAGGACCACGGGATCCGCATCGGCGCCGAACCAGAGCTTGCCGCGACGATCCTCAGGCGCGCTCATCGAAGCAGACCGGCGACGAGGGCTGCCTTGATGCCTGGCCATTCCGGGGCGATGACGCTGAAATAGGCCGAATCGCGGAGCGATCCATCAGGCGTGATCACGTGGCTTCGAAAGACGCCCTCGAAGGTGGCGCCGATCCCCGTCAGCGCGGTGCGCGACCGTTCGTTTCTGGCGTGGGTCTTGAATTCGACCCGGTTGGCCCCGAGTGATTCGAAGGCGTGGGTCAGCTGGAGCAGCTTCGCCTCGCGATTTGCCCCGCTGCGCTGGTATGCGCTGCCCACCCACGTCCAACCGATCTCAAGGCGCTTGTGTTCGGGCACGATCGACATATAGCGACTCGACCCGATCGCCCGTCCGGAGGCGAGGTCGATCGTCGCGAATGGCCGTTCCGTGCCCGCCTCCTGGTTGGCCAGGGCCGCGCCGAGCCAGCCTCGCAGTCCGTCCGCGTCCTGCGGGCCCATGATCGTCCACTGCCAGATCGGGAGATCGAAGGCAACGCGCTCGAGGTCGGCCAGGTGTCCGGCGCTGAGGGGTTCGAGGCGGACTCGTGAACCCGTCAGAACGACCGGCTCGATCCACGTCTGGGTTGGCACCCGACGATGGTAGCCCGGCAACCCGCGCCCGCGCCTCGTAGACTGCGGGGCATGTCCGAGTTCAGCGACCGGGTCGACATCTTCCTGGCCGAGTTCTTTCGCCTCAACCCGACGTTTGCGACAGCGATGGGCGAACACGCGTACGACGACCAGTGGCCGGACGTGAGCGCCACGGGTCGCATCGAACGCACAGCGTTTACGGATCGATGGCTCGGCGAGTTCACCCTCATGACCGGCCTCGCACCCGATGACGAGATCGATCGTGACCTGCTCGTCGGTGAACTGGAGGCGGCCCGATACGCCGAGACCGTCCTGTGCGAGGATGCCTGGAACCCGCTCGATTGGGTCTACCGCGTCGGCGACGGACTCTTCACCCTCCAGGCCCGTGAGTTCGCTCCGCTCGCAGATCGACTCGCGTCGACAGCCGGACGCCTTGAACGACTGCCCGTGCTGCTGGACGCTGCGCGGACGAGGCTGGTCGGCCATGACGGGCAACCGGTCGGGCGGTTCCAGACCGAGACTGCGCTCCGCCAGCTCGCGGGCGTCGAGGCTTTGATCGCCGACGCGCTGGCGGCCGCGGAAGCCGCGACCCCCGACGACACCGCGGTGGTCTTGGTCAAGGATCGTCTCTCGACGGCCGGCGAAGGTGCCCGGCTGAGTCTGGCGGCATTCGAGGCGCATCTGCGCGACGTCGTTCTCCCGATCAGCGAGGGAGAGGGACGACTGGGCCGGGAACGCTTCGCGGAAAAGATGCGGCACACGATGCGTTCCGAGTCCCTCCCGCCGGAACGTATCCTGGCCCGCGCTGAGCGCGAGTTCACGGCCGTTCGCGCCGAGATGGTCCGAGTCGCCCGGGGATTGTGGCCGACCTGGCGACCCGACGACGAAGCGCCGACCGACGAAGGTGCCCTCGTTCGCGGCGTCCTCGACGCCATCGCGGCCAGGCACCCGAGGGCCGACGACCTGCTTGACTTCTGCCGTGCCGAGCACGCCCGGATCGAGGCGTTCTGCGTTGACCGGGAACTGATCGGGCTCACGGACGAGCCGCTGGTCGTTGACTGGACGCCAGTCTTCCTGCGCGCCTTTGGCGGAGCGATGCTGACGTCTCCAGGCCCGCTGGAGCGTGGCCAGAAGGCCTTCTTCGCGATCACCCCGATGCCCGACGACTGGTCCGAAGAGCAGCGCGAGTCGTACCTTCGCGAGGACAACGACCGGATGCTTCGCCTGCTGACCATCCACGAGGCCGTGCCTGGCCACTTCCTGCAGGGTGTGTACGCCAATCGATGCCCGTCGCTCGTCCGTTCGATCTTTGCCAGCGGTCTGTTTGCAGAAGGCTGGGCGGTCTATGTGACCCAGGTCATGATGGACGCCGGCTACGGCGCCGACGACCCCGCGCTGATGCTGGTCCACTGGAAGTTCTACCTGCGCTCGACAACGAACGCGATCATCGACGCGAGCATCCACTGCGAGGGGATGACCGAGGACGAAGCCGTCGCGCTCATGGTCGACGGGGGGTTCCAGGAGGAGGCGGAGGCCAGGGCCAAATACGATCGGGCTCGCCTGTCGTCCACCCAGCTCTCAACCTACTTTGCTGGTTCCATGGAGATGTGGGAGATCGAGATCGAAGCGCGCCGCCGGGCGGCGCTCGCATCTGGCGATCCTCGCGGAGCCGCCTCGATCCCCGAGCCGCACGTCGTCGGCGATTTGGGCGAAACCCCTGGATTCGACTACCGGACGCACCTCGAGTCCGTGCTGGCCCATGGCTCACCGCCGACATCCCTCTTGCGTCGCATCCTGTTCGACTGACGGATACTCGCTGGGTTCAGGGCTGAGCCTTCCGCCGCCTGGCGGGCGGGGATCTTCGCAGGGCATCCACCCGATACCCAGCGATCTTGGCGAGGTCATTGACCTGTTCGACGAGGCGACGATCGGGGGTTGCGCCGGCGACGGCAGCATCCAGTCGAGCCGCCCAGACCGAGAGCTTCGCAAGTCGATCCCCGTCGAGATATTCGACCCCCTCCCAGGTATTGACGCCCATTGCCGTCCGGACCGACTCGACGTCGAGCCAGGCCCGGAGCAGGCGAGCGGCCCGAGTCCGTGCCGGGCCGCGGATCGAGGACGTTCGGGGGAGCGCGAACAGGACCCGAACACGATCGGCGGCGGCCCAGGCCTGGGCCTCATCGAACCCGAGACCGCGCAGGCCGCCCGCGAGGGGTCCGGCCAGTCGAAGTTCGCCATACCAGGCCTGTGTCGTGGCAGCCGGGTCCCCAGCCGGCGACAGGCTGCCGATCGGTTCGAGGATCAGCCACGCGAACAGAACGACTCCATCGGTCGAGTCGGATGGCAGGTCCGACGACAGATCCGCCGCGACCGCAAAGACGGCTCGTCGGGCCGTGCGCTCGCCGAGTTCGGTGGCGGGGTCGGACGACAAACCGGTCGCTTCGGCGATCGACGCGTACCACCTCGTCAGGCGTCCACCCAATTCGCTGATCGTCGCATCACGCCCATTGCCGCCGAGGACGTCATGGACCAGCGAGTCATCGAAGAGCGCACGAAGTGGGCCGTGCACGGGCTCCAGCTGGAGTTCGCGGAGCGCCGATTCAAGTGATGGGACTCCAGCGCCCGCCAATCGCTCGGCGAGGCGCGCCCACTGGCGAGCCGCCCCGTCACGAATCTCGCGGAACTCCCAGAAGACGTGCGACTGATAGGCATCGAGGGTCACTTCCAGGCCATGCTCCTGGATCTCCCCGCAGGACCGGATGTACTCCAAGCCAGTCCTCGCGTCTCGGAAGGTGGTGAAGGCTGCCGAGTCGCTCGGCAGCCCCAATCCCTCAGCGAGCGTCGTTTGAACCTGGTGTCTGGAGCCGTCGGCCGCTTTGACCGCGTACGGGGCGGAGTGCTGGATCCGGCCGCGCGACGTGGCAAACCGGGTCTGAAACAGGACCACGGAGCGGGTCTCACCCGAACCGTTCGAGTAGGCGAGGACGTGCTCGTCGACCCCATCGTCGGTGACGAAATCAAAGAGCCGGAAGTCGGCCGCCTCGGCGAACCACGCCCGACGATGGAGGAGTGGGAAGATCTCGCGTTCGTGCCGTTCGACCATCCACCGGTCGAGCTCCTCGTCGAGCATCGCCCGTCGGAACTCCATGCCGTACTTTTCGCCGAACCCCTGGACCTGGCCGTGGCCCAGCATCGGCAGCCCGGGCAGCGTCACGAGAACGGTCGCCACACCGAAGTACTTGTCGCCCTTGCCGAATTGCTCACTCGCGGTCTTCTCGTCCGGGTTGCTCATGAAGTTGACGTAGCGCTCGAGGATCGCCGGGTCGAATTCGATCGTTTCCTTGATGACCTTTCGGTAGCCGGCTCCATCCTCGTCACGGAGCATGTGCATGAACGCGCTGTTGTAGACGCGGTGCATGCCGAGGGTCCGGACAAAATAGCCCTCGAGCAGCCAGAAGGCTTCGGCAAGCAGGAGCGTGCCCGGGACTTCGGCAGCGACGCGATCGACCACCTCACGCCAGAATTCGAGCGGCATAAGTTCGTCGAAGGTCGCCCTGGGAATCGCAAGTTCGGCACGGGACGGGATCCCGCCGCCATGCCCCGGTTCCGGCCACCAGAGGCGTTCGATGTGCTTCTTGGCCAGGACCATCGCGGCGTCGAAACGGATGATCGGGAACCGGCGCGCGACGTCAACGATGGTCCGGATGACCTGCTCGCGGACGGCTGGGTCGAGGAAGTCGAGCTGCGCAGTGTCGTTCCAGGGGAAGCTCGTCCCGTCGTTGCCGTGATACACGTAGCGGGCGTCGCCGGATGTCCGGTCGAAGCGCTTGAAGACCACCGCCGCATCGCTGTCGTCCCAGTAGTGATCCTCCAGCACGATGCCGACTCTCGGATCGGACGACAGATCCGGCCCGCTGAACGTGTATGCGGGATATGGCGGTTCTGGCAGCGACAGGAACCACTCCGGGTGCTCGATGACCCAACTCGAATCGATACCCATATGGTTGGGAACCATGTCGCTGGCCAGCCGGATGCCGTGCGACCAGGCACGGTCGCGGAGGATCGCGTAGGCGTCCTCGCCACCCAGATCTGCGGCGATCCGATAGTCGTCGAGCGAATAGGCCGACGCCACGGCATCGGCGTTACCACGCATGCGCTTGATACGTTCCGACGCCGCGGACCGCTCCCACAGACCGATCAGCCAGAGGCCGGTGACACCCCAACGGGCCAGGGTCTCGAACTCCTCGTCGGGAATGGCATCCAGCGTGTGGATGTCCCGACCGTGCGTCCGGGAAAGCTGGTCGAGCCAGACATAGGTGCTCTTGGCCATGAGCACGACGCTGGGCATCCAGGCCGAATCAAGCGAAAACGCCTCCGTCTCCTCGGCCGCCGACACGAACGAAGGTGGCCTCGGTGACGGTCGATCCGCCCCGCCGGTCCCGCCGCCGAACCGGAGGTGCATCGCACGCTCCTCTTCGGCGAGGATCCCGATGGCGATGTCCAGCTGGTCGAGCAGCGACGCGAGGTCGGACCCGAGGATCCCGCCCCAGTGGTCTCGAACGTAGCGCAGCTGGGCGGCCAGGGAGGTCGGAGCGTGCTGGGCGGGCAGCCGAATGAGCTCGATGAGTGAGGCACCCGCCTCGTCGACCGGCGGTCCATCGGCGAACGTGGCCTCCAGCTGCTCGATCGCCTCGCGATAGCGAGTCCCGGAGAGTAGCGCTCGATCGTCGACGAGCTCCTGCAGGCCACCGATCGCCGGGTTCTCGTTGGCGATCCGGGTCAAGAGCATTTCCTCGAGGCGAAGCGCGGCTGGCTCGGCGGTGCCCTCGACGCCCGGAAACTCCTCACCGAACCGCTCGAGGAGGGCGTCCGCCTCGCGTCCAAGTCGGCGATCCAGATCGGCCAGGGCCGCGGTCATCGCACCGGGTCGTCGGGTCGCCTCGTAGTGGGCGATGAGCAGGTGGCCGATCTCGTGGAGGAGCCCCATCGCGCCGATCTCGCCTGCCTGGACCGACGGCGCTCCATCCGCGCGAGCTCGATTCATTTCGTCCGCCAGCCGACGGAGGCCGGCCGTGTCGGTCACGACGAGATCGCCTCGGACGCCGATCAGCGGCCGCCCGATGTCATATCGATCTCGTGGCTCGCGCCGGACATGGAAGTCGCGTCGGAACGGCACCCTAGGTGGCCATCGGCTCGGCTGCGTCAAGCGGCCGGGCGAGCGCGGCATGATCGATCGCGCGACGCAGGAGTTCGAGCCCCGACGGGTCGAAGTCGTAGGTCCAGGAGCGGATCCGCTCGGGCCGCGAGAGCGTGTCACCCAGACCGGCTGCGAGGGCTTCACGCGAGAGCAGGATGACGTCCGCGTCCCGGTCGATGGGCTCCAGGCCGGCCTCGTCTCCGATCAGTGCCGAGACGATCTCTACGCCATCGGTCCCTGACAGCGCGAGCGTTTCGCGGATGTTGTCCAAACCACGCCCGGAGGCGCAGATGAGCCCGACCCGCGATCCCTTCGGGAGGTCGGCGATCTCGTGGACAAGCTCCACGTAACCCGGACCGACCAACATGGCGACGACGGGCACGCGACCGGCCACGAGCGCTTGCGCCTCGTCGGCGTGGAAGGTCGTGGTCGCCACGAGGTCATAGTGGAACCGGTCCAGGCGCTCGGGCAAGTCGTCGAGCAGGGCGCCTTCCGCCTCGATCATCCCCGGGAATTCGTCGCCGAGCCGCTCGGCATCGTAGCCCGCATCCGCGTTGGTGCATTCGGCAAACAGGACTCGAACGAGCGGTCCGGGTCGCTTGCGCTCGCTGGCCGCGGCGAACGTTGCGGCCGCCACCTCATCGGCCGTGAACCCGGCATGGGCGGCCCGTCGCAATGTCTCGGCGATGATCCCGGACAGCGCCTCCGTGCCGCGTCGCTGCGGCGGTCGCTCTGCGACGTGGGTTCCTGCGCCATGTCGACTCGTAACGTAGCCGGCATCGGACAACCGTCGATAGACCGCCCGGATCGTATTGGGGTTCACTCGAAGGGCTGCCCCGAGTTCGCGAACCGGCAGCAGGCGAGCACCGGGCAGCAACCGGCCGGAGTCGATCTGATAGGCGAGCTGCCAGTAGATCTGGGTCGAGATCGGAACGTCCGAGTCGCGCTCGACATCGAGTGTCCCACCGGTGGCCAGCGTTTGGGCCGCAAACTCGGGTTCGTCCATTGACATCGTTGGATCGTCCATGTGACAGGCCGTTCTGGCCTCGACCACGATACCAAGCGAAGGCAGGCGACCGATGCCCCGATCGCGCGACCTCGCCTCCGTGGTCAGCGCCCTGATGGGACCTCGTCGAGGACGCGGTCATGCGCGGTGGTCACGACATTCGAGAACCTGATCGTGCGCGATGCTCCAGGCGCAAGCGCCAAGGGAGTCCAGAACAGGATCCCGGCGCCCTGGTAGACGCGTTCGAAGCCCTCCTCGGACGCGGAGATCGTCTCGACCGGCGCCCACCAGACGTTGATCGACTCGCCGATCGTCGTCGCGAGCTCGATCCCTACCGCATCGTTGCCCTGGCGCAGGCTGGTGATCGCGTCGGCCATCCCGTTCGCGTCATGGGTCGTCCGGACGCCGTCGACCTCCAGCCAGGCCGCCGGGTTCCCGCCACCGCCGAGCATCATCAACGTCCACTCGATCCCCAGCAAGGCATCGATGCGGAGCATGGATTCGTTGTCGATCGTCACGGACAGATCCAGCGTCGGTGTGCGGCGGTCACCACCGATCGTCAGCTCCTTGGTGACGTTGACCGACGCGGACACCCCACGACGGTCCACCGTGGCGAGTCGGGAAGTGACGATCCGATCGAGCTCAAGGGTCACCAGCTCGTATCGACCGGCGACGGCATCACCAAGCTCGGCCGCGCGACCAGCCGCCCAGGTCGCGTGATCTGTCTCTGGAGCCAGGAATCGCACGAGCCCGGACCGACGCTCGAAGGCATCGAAGTGGATGCGTGCCGCCAGACCCTCCTCCTTTGACCGCACGATGGCGTGGATGGAGGTCGCATCGGCGTCCGGTTCCAGCGTGGGGCCGTCAGTGCCCACGGTCGCGTCGAAGTCGCGGAGCGTCTGGTGATAGGCCTCGGGACGGCGGCGCATGACCGAGCCCAGCGCGTGACGCACCGGGCGGATATCCCACGCGCCGATGCCGGCGCCTTCATCGAGGTCGATCACGACGGTCTGACCAGGGCCTGCCAGGCGCACGTCATCGAGCCCATCGAGATCGAGGTCGCGGAGTTCGGCGACATGCGAGCGGCCGGCGTCCGTATCGGCCAGATCCTCAGCGGCGATGAGGTGCTCGCAGGTCGCAAGCCGCATGTGATTGATGTAGATCCCACCAAACAGGCCATGCCAGTAGCAATCGTTCGATTGGGCCTGGTACAGGTGGTCGAGGGCCAGCGCCCGATCCGGTCCGTCAGTCATGGAATCCACGGCGTCGGACGCCCGGAGCATCTGCTTGTGCAGATCGTTGATCTCGCGGTATCGGACCTGGAAGTTGCGCCAGAAGGCCCCCCGCATCCAGCGCACCTCGGGACGACGGCGCGTCTGATCCCGGTGCAACACGGTCGTGAAGGCGAGACTCTCATCGGGCGGCAGGGCCCAGCCGCCCATCTCCTCGTAGGATCCAGTCGGGATGTAGACCCGTCCGATGGGTCCGTGTTCGGCCAGCCAGACCGACGGCGTCGTCGTGGTCAGCCAGTCGGCGTTGTCTTCCAGGGCCGTAAAGAACCGATCCACCCATTGAAGCTGGCCCCAACAATGTTCCCAGGTCGTCGGCCACGCTCCGAACTTCTCCCCATCGTCGCCCATCATGCCGACCCGTTCGCCGCCCTCGGTGGCATGGTGGCGGAGATAGGCGATGACCTCTTTGACGGGGCGGAACGGGATCCGATATCGCAGGCCCCGCTCCGTTCCGAAGACCCGTACGAGCTTGCCCTGGTCATCGGTCGAATAGGGTCCCCACAGGTCCTCTTCTCGGATGGCGGCCGCCCGAAAGTGGGCATCGTCGAGGATCGTCCATTCGTAGCCCCCGGCCTCGAGCGAGGTGGGCAGATCCGGCTCCCACACACGTTCGGCCAGCCAGGCGCCGCGCGGGCGTCGCCCGAACAGCCCCTCCAGTTCGGTCGTCATCCTGAGCAGCTGGCCGACTCGATCGCGCTCGGGCAGCGAGGCGAGGACCGGCTCGTAGTAGCCCCCGCCCATGATCTCGATCTGGTCGCGCTCCACGAGGGTGATGACTCGTTCGATGAACTCCGGGCGCTCCGCGCGCAGCCAATCGAGCAGCGGACCCGAGTAATGGAGCGCCAGGCGGATGCTCGGGTGGCGCTCCAGCGCTTCGACCATCGGCATGTAGGCGCGCTCGAAAACCTTGGCGAGCACCCAGTCGAAGTTGCCGACCGGCTGGTGGTTGTGGATCGCCAGCGCGAGGGAGATGCGTCGAGGCATCGGGCCTCGCGTCAGTCGGCTTCGGTCACGACCGGTGTGACCGAAGCCGCATCCGCCGCGACACCGGCCGCCGGCAGGTAGAGGCGTTCCGTGTACTCGTGGAGCATCCGCGTCGTCGAGAACCGCCACAGGGCTGTCGACATCGCCCGACGCATGACCGCCAGCCATCGTGGCGGGACACCGTCGGCGTCACGCTCGTAGTATCTCGGGACGATCTCCTCTTCCAGGATCCGATAGAGATCCTGGGCATCGCGCCAGTCCTGCGCGGCCTCGTCGGGGTCGATCTCCCGGCTGCCGATCGCCCAACCGTTGTCGTCGTCGAAGCCCTCATCCCACCAGCCATCGAGGACGCTCACGTTGGGCACGCCGTTCTGGGCCGCCTTCATCCCCGACGTCCCCGACGCTTCGAGCGGTCGGCGCGGGTTGTTGAGCCAGACATCGACGCCCTGGACCAGGAAGCGCGCCACGCGCATGTTGTAGTCCTCGACGATGAAGATCCGACCGCGGAGCTCGTCCGAGCGTGAGCGCTGGAAGATCTCCTGGATGACCCGCTGACCGGGTCGATCTGCCGGGTGGGCCTTGCCCGCGAAGACGATCTGGACCGGGCGATCCTCGCTCCACAGGAGCCTGGCGAGTCGATCGAGATCGCTGAACAGCAGCCCGGAACGCTTGTAGGTCGCGAAGCGGCGGGCAAAACCGATCGTCAGGATGTCCGGGTTCAGGGCCTTCTCGACCTCCGCCAGGACTGATGGCGATTCGCCGTGACGGGCGAACTGGCTGCGCAGCCGACCGCGAGCAAAATGAGCGAGCTCGCGCTTCTGTCTGATGTGTGCGTCCCAAAGGTCACGATCCGCGATCCGGTCGACGCGCTCCCAGAAGCGGCCGCGCTCCGTGCTGGCATCGAGGTCGTCAAGATCCGCGCCAAGTCCCTTGAGCGGCCCCGCGATGGGCTCGCCGATCCAGGTCGGGCCGTGGATGCCGTTCGTGATACCCAGGATCTCGTGGCCGACGACGTCCCGCCAGGTCGCGTTGGCGGTCACGGCGTGGAGTTGGCTCACCGCATTCGCCCCCTGGGTGAGCCGCAACGAGAAGGCGGTCATATCGAACTGTTCCCGATCCTCGTCGAC
>SPCO01000103.1 GCA_004525275.1 Thermomicrobiales bacterium
GATCGGGTCGTGGTCGCGGCCGCGCCCCGTCAGGCCGACGAGATCGACATTGGGGTGTCGCGCCAGGAGCCGGACCAGCTCGCCCCCGACATATCCCGTCGCACCGATGATCCCGACCCGGACGCGCCGGGGGCCGGCGGCCGGGTCGAGGCCGCGTTGCGCGCGTGGAGCGAGGGAGGCTGCCATGACCGGATGACTATACAGCAGTAATGCATAGTCATGCAGTGCACGGTCGAGCCACTCGTCGGCTCGCTAGCCCTCCTCGGGCTCGCAGATGAATTCGAACGAGCCGGAGGCGCTCCGGCGCTCGGTCAACGAGTGGAAGGTCCCGGAACCCTTGATCGTCTGCGCCTCGAAATCGAGCTCGATGACGAGATCGTTGACCTCCGGGTTCCGCGCGCCGGCCTGCCAGTAGAGGGTGCTGTCGCCAGGCCCGTTGAGCCCGGCCCCGAAAGCGCCGTCCTGGCCGACCGACGCCGAGAAGTGACTGTCCTCGATGCCGTCGAGCGTTCCCCATACACTCGCGCTGGTCGGCAAGGTTCCGTCATCCTCGTACAGGAAGCACTGTCCGGTCGTCATCGGCAACGTTCGCTTCCAGACCTGCGAGCCGATCCGGATCGTGTTCGGCTCGACCGGCCCCGCCGGCTCTGCCTCGACCTCCCCAGCCTGGCCGCCGCCGCCGGCAGTCGGGTCGCCTTGGGGCGCATCAGTGGGTTGGCCACCGTTCTCGTTGCCGGTCTGGTCACCCGGGGGTGATGCGACCGAGCCTGGCTCGGCGCCTGAACAGGCAGCGACTGTGAGTGCCGCGATGGCGATCAAAACAAGTAGGTGCCGCAATCTGGACCTCCACGGATCTTTTTGGGCGTTGGGTCGCCCACAGTAG
Organism: Thermomicrobiales bacterium; assembly: GCA_004525275.1. GTDB lineage: Bacteria > Chloroflexota > Limnocylindria > Limnocylindrales > CSP1-4 > SPCO01. Next base: position 884 of record SPCO01000103.1, read on the forward strand.
CGCCCGATACCGGCCGACGCCACCCTCGGCCGGCCCGAAGCAGCGCCGTCAAGCGTTGATGCTTGATTTGGAGCGGTCCTGAGAGGCTCTGCCTGTTGATGCCAATAGGGTGCATATCGGTGAGCCGGGTCTCGTCTCGACGCGCCGGACCGGCCGGGTCTCGTCTCGACGCGCCGGACCGGCCGGGTCTCGCCGGGCCGGGCCGAGCCAACGCCGCGACATCGTGCCTCGCCACGCTATCGGAATATGCCTCTACATGGCATACGCGGGTAGGGCTGCCGGAACCCCGTCCAATCAAGCATCGACACACGGCCGTCGAGCGGAAGGACCGGGCGGTCGGCCTCGCAATAACAGCACGAGGAGACCGCGCTCGAACAGGTACTCTTTGTGCTGCCGATGCCGGCGCATGCCGGCCGATGCCGGCGCCGATGCCGGCCGATGCCGGCGCCGATGCCGGCCGATGCCGGCCGATGGCGGTCGGGGATCAGCGAGGGGAGAACCACTCGGCCGATGGTCTGCACGAGTTGTGGAGCCAGCGTTCCACAGGGCGGCCGGTTTTGCCCAACCTGTGGGTCCCCGTTCGAGCAAGCGTGCTCGGGCTGCGGCGCGAGCCTGGTCCCGGGCGCTCGATTCTGTGCCCAGTGCGGCACGCCGGCTCCAGCTGGCTCGGAGCCTCCGTCGGCGACGTCGCCGACGTCAGCGACCGGCCCGGACACCGCCCAGAGCATCTCGGAACGCCGGCTCGTGACGGTCCTGTTCGCCGATCTGGTGGGCTTCACGGCCCTCGCCGAAGGACGTGACGCCGAGGCGGTCCGCGAGCTCCTGTCCAAGTATTTCGACCAGTGTCAGGACGTCGTCGGTCGATACGGCGGCACGGTCGAGAAGTTCATCGGCGACGCGGTCATGGCCGTCTGGGGCGCCCCGATCGCCCACGACGATGACGCTGAGCGGGCGGTTCGCGCTGCGCTGGATCTGGTCGACGCCGTCCAGAGCCTGGGCCCCGGGATCCAGGCCCGGGCTGGGGTCCTGACCGGCGAGGCTGCCGTGACGATCGGCGCGACCAACCAGGGTCTCGTCGCTGGCGACCTCGTCAACACGGCATCCCGGCTCCAGAGCGTCGCGGCCCCCGGTACCGTGCTGGTCGGCGAGCAGACCGAGCAGGCCACGAACTCGGCCATCGCCTACGAACCCGCCGGCGACCAGATCCTCAAGGGCAAGACCGCGCCGGTCCCCGCCTTCCGAGCGGTCCGGATCGTGGCCGAGCGCGGTGGCCGCGGACGCACCGACCAACTGGAAGCCCCGTTCGTCGGCCGCGACGACGAGTTCCGGCTGCTGCGAGAAGTGCTTCTGGCCACCGGCCGAGAGAAGCGGCCACGGCTCGTCTCGATCACCGGCGTCGCGGGCGTCGGCAAGAGCCGGATGGTCTGGGAACTCAACAAGTACATGGACGGCCTGGTCACTGACGTGTGGTGGCATGAGGGCCGGTCCCCGGCCTACGGCGAAGGCGTCACGTTCTGGGCACTCGGTGAGATGGTTCGCGGCCGGATCGGGGTCGCGGAAGGCGCCGACGACGCAGCGACGCGGGCAGCACTCACGGCCTCCGTGAGTGAATTCATCGCGGACGACACCGAACGTCGTTGGGTCGAGCGCGCCCTGATCGTCCTCCTGGGGCTTGAGGGTGGCGGGAGTATCGCGCGCGAAGAACTGTTCAGCGCCTGGCGGACGTTCTTCGAGCGGATCGCGGCCCAAGGCACCGTCGTCCTCGTCTTCGAGGATCTCCATTGGGCGGACGCCGGCCTGCTCGACTTCATCGATCACATGCTCGACTGGAGCACCGGTACCGCGATCATGGTCGTGGCCCTGGCACGGCCCGAGCTTCTGGACCGTCGGCCGGGCTGGGGAGCCGGCCGGAGGACCTTCCTCGCGCTCGGATTGGAACCGCTGACCGACACGGCGATGATCAACATCCTCGAATCGCTCGCGCCAGGACTTCCCGAAGCGGGGAGCGCAGCGATCGTCTCTCGAGCCGACGGCATCCCGTTGTACACGGTCGAGACCGTCCGGATGCTCATCGCCGACGGAACCCTTACGGCCGACAACGGCCGGTTCGTACCGACCCGCGATCTCGCGGACCTGGCGGTCCCGACCACGCTCCAGGCACTCATCGCCGCGCGACTCGATGCGCTCGAGCCCTCCGACCGTTCGCTCATCTGCGATGCCTCGGTCCTCGGCCAGAGCTTTTCCGTTGCGGGCGCTGTCGCGGTCAGCGGCCTCGATCCAGAGACCGTCGATGGGCGTCTCCGTTCGCTCGCTCGACGCGAGTTGTTGACCCTCGATTCGGATCAACGGTCACCGGAGCGTGGCCAGTTCGCCTTCGTCCAGTCGCTTGTCCGGGAAGTCGCCTACGGAACGCTCGCCAAGCGGGATCGGCGCGCGCGCCATCTCGCGGCGGCCCGCTACTTCGAAAGCCTCGGCGAGGAGGAGATGGCCGGTGCCCTGGCCTCGCACTACCTCGCCGCGCATCGGGCGTCAGCCGGCGAGCCGGAAGCACATGCCCTCGCGGTCCAGGCGAGCCTCGCTCTGCGCGGGGCTGCCGAACGCGCAGCCGCGCTCGGGAGTCATGAGCAGGCGGTCGCCTACTACGTGGAGGCGCTGGAGGTGACCGAGGACCCGGCCGATCGGGCCCGGTTGCTCGAGAGCGCCGGGATCTCGGCGGAGGCCGAAAGCCAGACCGATGTCGCAGAAGGCCGCCTCCGCGAGGCGATCGAGATCTGGCACGACCTTGGCGATCGACCTGCCGAAGCGTGGGCGACCGGGCTGCTTGGACGAGCGGTCGTCAACGCTTGGCGGGCCGGCGATGCCATCGGTGTTCTGGAGCCGGCCCTGACGACGTTCGAGGATCTTGAGGACGATCCAGCATTGGTCCTGATCGAACACCAGCTCGCCCGGGCATACTGGTTCCAGGAGGATCGGGTCCGGGCGGTGCCGTTGGCCGACCAGGCGCTGGGTCGGGCGGAGCGCCTCGACGACCTGGCCAACATCGCCGACATCCTCGTGACGAAGGGCGCCCTGATCGCCGAGAGGCGACCCTACGAGGGCCTCGGCGCGATGGAGGCCGGGCGGGAGCTCGCTGAGGACCAGGGTCTCAACGCGATCGTCGTCAGAGCGCTTCTGAACATGTCTGGTTCGCAGATCGGTCGTGATCCGCGCCGTGGGCTCACGCAGGCTAGGGATGCGATGGCCCTCGCCCGCCGGATCGGGTTCAAGTCGTTCCTGGCCACCGCTGCCGGCAACGGGATCGAAGTTGCCGTCGAACTCGGCGACCTCGATTGGGTCCTCGAGACCGGCCAGGAACTCACGACGTTCGGCCTTGTAGGGGTGGACCGCCGATCAATCTTGCGTGGGATCGAGGAGGCGACGCTCCTCCGCGGAGATCCGGTCGATGCCCTGTTCGCTGAACATCAGCTAGCCGAATCCGAGGGCACCGACCTCCAGGCGGTAGCCAACTATCAGGCGAGCCTCGCCTCGCGCCGACTGCTCGAGGGTCGGTACGCGGAGGCGGCCACGCTGTGGGAGCAGTCGACGACGATCACGCCGGTGAACGTCTCCAGTGACCTTCCGCGCGCCGCTCGGGCCGCGATCTGGGCTGGCGATCGCCCGACGGCCGACCGGCTGATCGGCGAGATCGGGAAGCTCTGGGTCCACGGAGCCGCGGCGAAAGGTCGGTATGCCGGGCTCCAGGCGTGTCAGGCCGCGCTCGATGGACGGCGTGATGAAGCGGTCGAAGGGTTCGAGGCTTCGCTCGCAACGGGTCGCGAACTTGGTATGGTCATCGAGGGCGTGCTGACCACATTGGACATGGTGATCGCGCTTGGTTTAGATGATCCGGCAGTGATGCCCCGAGTGGCCGAGGCGCGCACCACGATCGAGGATCTCCGGCTGGGGGGACTCGGGGCTCGGTTCGAGGCGATCGTTGCCGAGCGGTCGGGCGGGACCGGAAGCTCCGGTTCTAGCGGTAGCGGGTCGGCTCGGGAGCGTGCGACTGCGTCGACGGGGTCCCTCGAGTCCAGATCTTCGTGAACAGGCTCGGGACCCACCAACGCAGGAAATAGAGCCGACTGGACCTGCGCGAACCGCAGCCAACTGAGGCCAAACGCTGCGCTGACCCCGAACGAAACCAGGACGATCGCCGCTTGCCAGACGGACCCAGTCTTCTACCGCTGGCGTTGGATCTCGGGGCGCGTGTACGGGCCGGTGGCGACGACTTCACCCTCGGCCTCGAACGGGTTTGCGCCGGTCGACGCGATCTTGTAGCGGTGATGCACAACCGTGGCCCCGGCCGAGATCATGGCACTGACCGGGCAGTACTTCATCGCGGAAAGCTCGATCGAGCGGCGGATCGCCGCCACGGACAGCTCGACACCGACGACCTCGTGGGTGACCGTGATCTCCGTGAAGATCTGCGGGTATTCGTCGCGCTGGCTGCCGGTCACGTGGATCGTGTACGACTCGATCGCCTGGCGCTTCTTGGTCGCGATCGAGATGACGTCCATCGCGGTACACGCCCCCAGCGCGGACAGGACCGTCTCGACCGGGCTGCCGCCCTGGCCCGACTTGCGATCGTCGAATGCGACGACCTGGCCCGAACTCGCTTCGGCGTGGAACAGCATCCCGCCGTCGTGCCGGATCTCTACGGTCTTGTCGGTCGGCATCGTCAGACCCCTGCCAGCGCGATCGGGGTCGGATCGCCATCGGTGGTCGGGCCATCCTCGCCATCGGTGGTCGGGCCATCCTCGCCCTCGGCATCCTCGCCCACCTCCGCCAGGAACTGCTCGCGGTAGAGCCGGGCGTACAGGCCATCGAGCGCCAGGAGCTCGGCGTGCGTGCCGTGCTCGGCGATCCGCCCGCGGTCGTACACGATGATCCGGTTTGCGCGCAGGATCGTCGACAATC
>SPCO01000090.1 GCA_004525275.1 Thermomicrobiales bacterium
GGGGTGAATGACTCGAGGAGCGCGGCGCGTGCTTCGGTGATCGCCGCGTCGCCCAAGTCGATATCGAACGACAGGGCGCGGGCCGTTTCCTCGGCCTGGATGACGGCCTTCATCGCGAGGGTCAGTTGGCTGTCCAGCCGCAGACCGTTGTCGAATACCGCTCCCAGGAACGCGCCCAGCGCGGCTCCCAGCGAGGTCGCCTTGCCATAGATCAGGTACTGCCGGCCAAGCCGGTCGATGTCGTCGCGGAAGCCCACTTCATCGAATTGCCTGGTCGGCTTACCAAGCGCCAGCAGGCCGTCCGCGATGCCCGGGATGTCGACGTCCTTGATCGCATAGATGAGGCCAAGAAGGTCGATTCGCTGCTGGGAGTTGAGCTGCCCAACCAGGCCAAGATCCAGAAAGATGATCTGCTTCGACTCCGGATCGGCCAGGATGTTGCCGGGATGCGGGTCGCCGTGAAAGAAGCCATCGACAAGGACCTGCTTGATGATCGCCCGGATGAACACGGTACCGAGCTCGGTCGTATCGAAGCCTGCAGCGCGCAACTCGTCCGCCTTGGAGATCTTGATCCCGCTGACGAACTCCATCGTCATAACGCGCTGGCCGGACAGGTCGTCCCAGACGAATGGGACGTGGACCTCCGGGAACCGGGTCATCCCATCGGCCAGTCGGCGGGCGTGATACGCCTCGTTTCGGTAGTCGAGTTCCTTCAGGACACCCTTGGCCCACTCCGCCACCATGGCCTCCAGCCCGACCTTGCGGGCGATGGACAGCCGCTTCTCAGTGGTGCCTGCCAGTTGCTGGATAACCCCGAGGTCGGCCTGGGTCTTGGCCTGGATCCGTGGTCGCTGGACCTTGACCGCGACCACCGTCCCGTCGTGAAGGCGAGCCTGATGGACCTGGGCTGTCGAGGCGGCCGCGAATGGGATCGGGTCGAAGGTCTCGTAGAGCAGCTCCGGCGCAGCGCCCAACTCCTTGGTGATGATCGCGACCACGTCTTCGTAGGCGAACGGGGCCGCCTCGTTCTGAAGCTTCGCTAGCTCGGTAGTCCATTCGGGCGGGAGGATGTCAGTCCGGCTGGCCATCATCTGGCCGATCTTCACGTAGGTCGGGCCCAACTGCTGGAGCATGACCCGGATCCGCTCCGGAGCCGTCGCTTCGGTCAGGTCAGACCTGTTGCCAAGGACCACCCGACTGAACCAGCGGCGCACGTCACCGATTGGCGTATCCGCCAATGTGATGTCCAGGCTCGTCGTGTAGATCGCGCCATACACCTGCTCGAGGCGAAGGTTCTCCAGGATCGAGTTCCGACGCGGCGTCGGAAGCTTCTCCAGAAAAGACCAGACGCCGCGGCCGGTCTCGGTCCTGAGATCGGGTCGGTTCACGCCGAGCACCGCGCTGCTAACGGTCGAGAGGGCGGTGTACATCGCGGCGGCGACAACGATCCACAAGAGCCATGGGTCGGCGGTTTCCGCGATCTTGATTGGCGCGAAGACCGAGGTGATCCAGATGGCGACGGCATTGATGATCACGATGAAGAAGCCCATCGTCGAGTACAGCAGCCGTCCGGTCAGGGCGACAAGGACCGGGCGAGCGAAGCGATTGACCACGACGAGGATGGCTGCCCAGGACAGGAACCCGATGACTCCGGCATCCCGCAGGCCGAGGATGGGCGCTGAACCGGTCCCGAACGGGAAGGGTTGTGGGACCGAGATGACGCCCAGAAGCAGGACGATCGCCGCGAGCAGGATCGCATCGATCACGACCTCGACGATGAAGCGTCGCATCCGAGCCCTCCTGTTGCGATCCACTTGCGGGGCGACGGCGTCGCCTCGCGGCACCATTGTCGGGCATCCAAGGGTGGCGCGCAGTCAGACGAGGGCGACCTCGGCCCGACCCGAAAGCGCGTCCTCCACCTGGCCGACCCACCAGTGTTCGGCGCCGGCGGTCTCGAGCGCCGTCTCGAGCGCCGCGACGCGATCCTTCGAGACGGCGGCGAGCAGCCCGCCCGATGTCTGGGGGTCGTGAGCCAGCGCGATGAGTCGCGGATCGACGCCGTCAGTCGGGGCCAGCGACCCGTCGACGTACCGGCGGTTGTGCGCAGCCCCAGCCGTTTCCACGCCCACGGCGGCCGTCTCGAGGGCACCTGCCAGGGCCGGTAGGGCGCGTGCCTCAAAGGCGAATCTCGTCCCCGACGCCCGCGCCATTTCGAGACCATGTCCGAGCAGGCCGAACCCGGTCACGTCTGTCGCGGCGCGGACCCCGGCGCCCACGAGCGCCTCCGACGCGGCCCGGTTGAGGCCGCGCATGCGCTCGATGGCGGCAGCCAGGTCGCCATGAAGCACCTTGCCCTGACGCGCGCCCGACACGAGCAGGCCGGTTCCGAGGGGCTTGGTCAGAAGCAGTCGATCGCCGGGCACGGCGCCGCCCTTGCGCAGAAGACGGTCCGGATGCGCGGCGCCGATGACGGCCAGACCGTACTTGGGTTCGTTGTCGCGGATCGTGTGTCCACCGGCCAGCGTTCCGCCCGCCTCACGGACCTTTGAGGATGCACCCGCGAAGATCTCGGTCAGGACATCGCCTGGCAGCTCTTCGGGGAAGGCGGCGATCGACAGCGCGAAGAGCACCCGGCCACCCATCGCGAACACATCCGACAGGGCGTTGGCCGCCGCGATCTCGCCGAAGGTGCGCGGGTCGTCGACCAGCGGCGGAAAGAAGTCGAGCGTGCCGATGATGGCCAGATCGTCGCTGACTCGATAGACGGCGGCGTCATCGGGCGGGTTCAGACCGGCGATGAGCTCGTCGGGTGCATCGCGAGCGGTTTCCGCCCCAAGACCCGCCAGCGCCTCGGCGAGCAGGTCGGCGCCAAGCTTGGCCGCGCAGCCCCCACAGTCGGTCAGGTCGGTCAGGCGCAATGGATGGGTCTCGATGGTGGTCACCACCCGGATGATAGAGCGTGGCTTCGCGTTACCATCAGCGCTGGGAGCGGTCGGGTCCCGGTGGGTCCCCTGGTCTTCAAAACCAGTGGCGCGGCGCTCGGCGCGGCGCGGTGGGTTCGACTCCCACGCGTTCCCGCCATGGAGGATCGATGTCGCCCGCCAGCCCGCATCCGCCCAGCGTTGAACGGGTCCTCGTCGCTGCCCGCCGCTTGTCGGCGGACGGGACCGACCCAGAAGCCCTGGCAAGCGTCGCCCGAGAGGTCGTCGCGGACGAGCGAGACAGGATGGACGGCGGCGCGCGGCCCTCGACCATCGAGGCGCTTGCCAAGGAGGTCGTCGAGCGGATCAAGGCGTTCGCCGACCCGGCTGGACCGGGCAGCGGTTTGACCTCCGTGCTCAATGCCACCGGCGTGATCCTGCACACGAACCTCGGTCGCGCCCCATGGTCACAGGTTGCGATCGCGGCAGCTGATCGAGCGGCCACCACCTACTCGCTCCTCGAATTCGATCGCGAGGGTGGCCGGCGTGGCCCACGGTTCCGCGCCGCGGAATCGCATCTGATCGCCCTCACCGGCGCGCAGGATGCGCTCGTCACGGTCAACAATGCCGCCGCTGTCGCGCTGACGGTCGGGCTCGCCGGGAAACGCGGCGTGGCGGTCTCTCGGGGGGAACTGGTCGAGATCGGTGGTGGCGTCCGGATCCCCGAGATCATCCGGCGGACCGGCGCCCGGCTCGTGGAGGTCGGGACCACGAACCGCACCCGAGCCGCGGATTTCGAGGCACCCCTGGCCGACGGACAGGCGACCGTCGTGCTCCGCGTGCACCCTTCGAACTTTGCCCAGACCGGGTTCGTCGAGGCGCCCGACCCAGTCGAGGTGGCGGCGATCGCCCATCGCCACGGAGCGATCGTGATCGATGATCTCGGGAGCGGCGCTTTGCTCGACACGGCGCGCTTTGGCCTCGCCCACGAACCAACGCCCGCCGAGGGCCTGGCCGCCGGTGCCGATCTCGTGACGTTCAGCGGCGACAAGCTCGTCGGCGGGCCCCAGGCGGGTCTGATCGTCGGCCGCAGCGACTTGATCGCACGGCTGCGAAAGGACCCGTTTGCCCGAGCCGTTCGGCCCGAGAAGGTCATCCTCGCGGCGCTGGCGGCGACCCTCGGTCTGTACCGGGCCGGTCGGGCGGTCGCCGAGATCCCGGTCTGGCGGATGATCGCGGCGACGCCCGAGCGCTTGCGTCAAAGAGCCGAAGCGATCGTCGCGTCGCTCGCCTCGAGCCTGGCCGTCGACGAGGCGGATCGCGTCACGATCGCGTCAACGGTCGCGACGGTCGGTGGCGGCTCATTGCCGGGTGAGTCGCTGCCGTCGGTCGGTCTGCGGATCGGTGGACGCGCTCCCACGGCGCTGGCGGCTCGTTTGCGGGCGGGTCAACCCACGGTCATCGCGCGGGTGGAGCAGGGGGCCGTGATCCTGGATCTGCGGACCGTGGACCCGGCGGATGACGTGGGTCTCGCGGGGGCGCTGATCCGGGCGCTCCACCCGTCCTGACCCGCCCATGACCGTCGTCGTCGGCACGGCCGGCCACATCGACCACGGCAAGACGACGTTGCTACGCGCGCTGACCGGCATCGACGCGGATCGACTCCCCGAGGAACGGCGCCGCGGGATGACGATCGATGTCGGGTATGCGCATCTGGCCTTCGCGGATGGCAGCCGACTCGATTTCGTCGATGTCCCGGGCCACGACCGGTTGATCGGGAACATGCTCGTCGGGGCTGGCGAGATCGATGCCGCATTGCTGGTCGTCGCCGCCGACGACGGACCGCGAGCCCAGACCCGCGAGCACCTGGCCCTGCTCGATGCGCTCGATATCCGCCACGGTCTCGCAGTCGTCACCAAGGCCGACATCGCCGGGCAAACGCAAACGAAGATCGTCGTATCCGAGGTCGAACGCCTCCTCGAGGGAACGTCGCTGGCCGGTTCGCCCATCCTGCCGGTCTCATCCCTGGACGGCACTGGGATCGAGGCCGTCCGGTCGGCGCTCGCGCTGCTGATCGACCGGGTTCAAAGACCGGCGCGGTCCGAGATCCCGAGGTTCGGCTCACGACTCGCGATCGACCGCTTGTTTGCGATCAAGGGCCGCGGCGTCGTTGTCACCGGAACGCTCCGGGGGCGCGGGCTGGCGGTGGGTGGGAACCTGCGTCTCGTCCCGGGCGACCAGTCCGTGCGGATCCGCGAGATCCAGGTGCACAACCAGACCCTCGATCGCGCCGAGCCCGGACGGACGGCCCTCAATCTCGCCGGCGTCAATGTCGCTGATCTTCATCGCGGGCTCGTCCTGACCGACGACCCGGCGGTCACGCCCAGCGACCGATCGCTGGTCGTGATGTCCCGGTCCGTTCCGGATCGATCGCGGGCGCGCCTTCATCTCGGCACTGAGGCGGTCGACGTGAGCATCGGCCGGAGTGGGCGCGACGCGATCGATCTGGTCGATGGTCGGGCTGTCGGGATCGTCAGGCTTGCCCGGCCGATCGCGATGGCCATCGGCGACCGGTTCGTTCTCCGACGGGGATCGGGCGAGGAACGGATCGTTGGTGGCGTCATCCTCGACGACCGGCCGCCAAAGGGGATCTCGAGACGCCGCCAGACGGTCGAACACGTGGGTTCGCTGGCGACGGCGATCGGGTCCGGCGACCCGGAAGCGATCCACGACGCTCGACTCGATCTTCACGGGTTCTTCGTGCCGCGGACCGGGCGCCCGAGGGTCGCACCGGACGTCATGGAGACTGTCGCGCGAGCGGTCATCGGCGCCGTCACCGACGGCCCGACGACGCTGACGGCCAGTCGATCCCTGGCGGCGAAGACGCTTCGCCAGACCGTCTCCGTGGGTCGAACGGAAGCCACGCTCGCTGGTGCCCGCATCGTCGACGCGTTGTTGCGCGACGGTCGCCTGGTCCGTGAGACGGCCCAGGTCCGACTTCCCGGCCCGCCCGTTGGACCATCACCCGCTGCAGACCCGGCCCTGGCCGTTGCGATGGATCGACTGGAGGCGTTGCTCGATATCGCTGCGCCGCCCGCCCTTGGGGGCGCGGCCCGAACCTCGGGGTGCCCGGCCGAAGGGATCCGGGCGCTCGAGCTGGCCGGCCGGATCATCGTTCTGGAACCCGACCTTGCGTACGCGGCCCCTGCCTATCGGGAGTTGACCGGCAAGGCCGTCGCGATGGCCTCCGTGGAGCCGCTTACGCCGGCCGCCTTCCGGGATGCGACCGGGACGAGCAGGAAGTATGTCCTCGCGATCTTCGCGGATCTGGACCGACGCGGGATCCTCAGGCGCACGCCGGATGGGCACCTGCCGGGTCCTCGCCCCGGTGCCGCGATCGATTCCCGGCGATGACCATCAAGTCAGGCGTGACCGCGGTGGTCCTCGCCGGGGGCCGATCGACAC
>SPCO01000085.1 GCA_004525275.1 Thermomicrobiales bacterium
GAGGTTCCCCCCGGGGTCGCTGACGCCCGGCGTTCCCGCATCGCTCACGAGCGCGAGATCGGCACCGCTGCGCAGATGATCGAGCAGAGCGTGGGTCCGGGCGGCCGGGCTCCGGGCGTGGTAGCTGGTCATCCGGGTGCGAATGCCATGGCGATCGAGGAGGACCCGCGTATGGCGGGTGTCCTCGGCGGCGATGAGCGGGACGTCCCCGAGGATCTCGATCGCCCGGAACGTGATGTCGCCGAGGTTCCCGATCGGGGTGGCCACGACGTACAGGATGCCCCGAACCGGCTCCTCGTCGGCATCCGTCACGTCCGCGCCGACCCCGGTCGCCGACGGGGATACAGATAGTCCACACCGGCCGTTCGCGGCCCGAGCTTGGCGATCGGCGGGACCTGCCGCTTGAACTCCGCGCCGGCCACCATTCTGTCGACCCGTTCGACCATCTCGGTCGTAAATCCGAGCGCGACCATCTCCTCGATCGAACGTCGCTTGTCGATTCGCCAAAAGAGCAATCGGTCGAGGACCGGATAGCTGAAGCCACCCTCGGCCTCGTCCGTCTGGCCCGGCCACAGGTCCGCCGACGGCGCCTTGTTGACGATGACCGACGGGACACCGACAGCAACCGCCAATTGTCTGACCTGGCTCTTGTACAGATCGCCGATCGGGTTGAAGGCGCATGCCGAGTCGCCGAAGATCGTCGTGTAGCCGATCAGCGATTCGGTCTTGTTGCCGGTCCCGACGACAAGTCCGGACCAGGTCACGGAACGGTCGTACAGGACGGCCATCCGCATCCGGGCCGCGAAGTTGCCGCGCTGCAGGGCGGTGGCCTCTCCTCTGCCGGGGCCATCGGGGCCGGCCGCACCGGGCCTCTCAGGGTCGCCGAAGTAGCCGTCGACCATCGGCGTGATATCGACCACGTCGCTCGCGCAGCCAAGATCCGTGACCACCGCCTCTGCATCCGCACGCGAGGCCGGCGACGAACTCCGGTACGGCAGCATCACCGCCAACAGGCGCTCGGCCCCGATCGCCTCCGCCACGAGGTACGCGACGAGCCCGGAGTCGATCCCGCCCGATAGGCCCAGGACGACCCGCTCGAAACCAGCTTGCTCCAGCTGGCCGCGGATGAACCCGGCGATGACCCTTCGCGCGACATCGGTGTCGATCGCCAACTCTGGCGGGAGATCGAATGGCGAATCGAATGGGGGCTGGGTCATGATTTCCGTTCATGCCCCCGGTTTGCCCTGAAACCGATGGCCGCCGACGGTGGGTCGACCGCGGTCAGGTCGTGACCGGGTTCCGCGTCAGGTTCCGCGGTCGAATCGCTGGCCAGACCCGCCCGCTCGGCGACGATCCGCTCGAGCTCGCGGATATTCAGTTCCGGTCGCTCGTCACGAAGGAGCGGGAGCGCGATCCGTTCCCGACGGATATCGGCGGTCGCGATATCAACGGTGTACAGCCCCTCGTCGTAGAGCGGGGCACTCAGGATGGCCGCACCGTTCGGGGCAATGACCTCCGACCCGCCCCAGAACGAGATCGATTCGTCAACGCCGACCCGATTGCAGAACACGACGAACGAGGTGGTCAGCTGTGCATAGGTCCGCATCAGGGTCCGCCACGATGTCGCCGTCCCCAGGCCCACCTCGTTCGTGGCGGCAAGGTCTCGGCCGGGCGAGGACGACACATTGACCAGGATCTGGGCGCCATCCAGGGCAAGCACCTGGGGGACGGCCAGATGCCAGAAGTCCTCGCAAACACCGATCCCGATCCCGACACCCAATCTCGAGGGAACCGCCCGCAGGGTATCGCCAGCCGCAAAGAAGCGACGTTCGTCGAACAGTCCGTAGGTCGGCAGAAACAACTTCCGATGGACGTGTCGGAGCTCGCCATCCTCGAGCAGCGCCGCCGCGATGAACAGCCGATGATCGGCTGACTCTTCGACGAACGAGACGATCGCCGACATGCCATCGGTCGCCGCGGCCAGAGACACAAGACGCGGATCGTCAAGACGCATCGCGACCTCGGCGGCCAGGTCCTGGAGCAGATAGCCGGTCAGCCCCAGTTCCGGGAAGACCAACAGGTCGACGTCGCCGGCTCTGGCCTCGTCGAGAAGTCGATGATGAGACGCCAGGTTGGCCTGGAGCCCACCGAGCCGAGGGGCGATCTGGGCCAGCGCGATCTTGATGCTCTGCACAAGTCCGAGCATACGCGAAGGCCTCGCGGTCGAGGCGCCCGCCGATGCCTGTTTCGACGCCATGGCCGCTCGATGCTAGGCTTCCGGACGGCCGTGGCGACAGGAGTCACACCGTGATCGGCCGGAGGCAGATGAACGACAGGAGCACCGGGCAGCTTGTCAAGAGCGCACCAGCCACGGCGTAGTCCCCGCCTCGGTCTCCTCGTGTTCGTGCTCGTCGTGGCGGGCTGCCAGAGTTCGATACCCCTGATCCGGACCCCGGCCCCTGCGGCCCCGACGCCGACGCCGACGCCAACCGCCATTCATCCGACGTTCCGCGGGATGACCTATCCGCCAGCAGGTGACGCCCCGTGTGACGAGGCCAAGGCCCCGGACGACCAGCACGCCGCGTATACCGGCAACCTGAAACGCGTCGGGGCCGAGGATGCTCAAACCGTCGTCTTCGAGCTGTGCGAGCCGGACGTCGCCTTCCTGGCCAAGATCGCCGCCCCGGCGTTCGGCATCAACGACACCGAATGGCTACAGAACCATGTCGGGGCCAACGGTGGTGCGCCGCAGACGATCAGCACGGACGTCAACGGGACCGGTCCGTATCGGCTTGAGAACTGGACCCCCGGTACGGAGATCAGCCTGGCTCGCAATGACGCGTATTGGGCCTCGGCGGCTGACCCGGAGCGACTCATCGTGCGCTGGGACGACGATCCTCGCGAGCGCGTGGCCGAGGTCCAGGCTGGCACAGTCGACGGCGTCGACGAAGTCGATCCGGGCGGCGTCACGAGGGTGACCGACGACGTCTCCCTCAACCTGCTGCCGCGCGCCGGGCTCGGCACGGTCTACCTCGGTTTCGACACCACAGGGTCTGCGTTCGAGAGCGAGCAGGTCAGGCAGGCGATCGCACTGGGTCTCGACCGCCGGCGGATCGTGGAGACCCTGCTGTCGGCCGGCTCTGAGGTAGCGTCGCACTACACCCCGTGTGCCGTCCCACATGGCTGCGCCGGCGATAGCTGGTACGACTACGACCCGACCCTCGCCAAAGAGACACTCAGCGCGGCCGGTCATCCCGATGGCTTTGACACGATCCTCCACTACCCGGCGACCGGTGGACCATCACTACCGGATCCGACCGCCGTCGCGGAGGAGATCCGCACGGAACTCCTGGACAACCTCGGGATCCGGGTTTCCCTGGTCGCGGAACCTGACGAGACCTACCTCGCCGATCTCGATGCCGGGGCGATCGACGAGATGCATCTCCTCGGCCGGGAAGGCGCCTACCCAGACGTCAGCGCCTCCCTCGATCCACGCTTCGGGGCGAACGCCTCCGCCGAATTCGGAAGGCCGCTCAGCGACGTTACCAAGGCGCTGTCGGCGGGCTCCGCGACAGCCGACGACGAGAAGCGTGAGGCGGCCTACGCCAGGGCGAATGCCGGCATTCGAACCCACGTCCCGATGATCCCGATCGGCCATGTCGGATCGTCTACCGCATTCCGCGCCGACGTGGATGGTGCGGTCACGTCGCCGCTCCGCCTGGAGCCATTCTCCAGGATGACGCCTGGCGATCGGCGCCAGTTGGTCTGGCTGACGACCCATGAACCCACAGGCCTGTATTGCCCGGACGAGACGGATACCGTCGCCAACCTCGTGTGTGCCCAGGTCGTCGAGGGCCTCTACGCATACGAGGCCGCCGGAACCCAGCCGGTCCCATCCCTTGCCCGGGAGTGCTCGCCGAACAAGGGCTTGACGATCTGGACCTGTGCGCTGCGCCGAGGCGTCACGTTCCACGATGGCTCGCGCCTCGACGCCGACGACGTTGTCCTCAGCTTCGCGGCTCAGTGGGATGCAGAGCACCCACTCCACGTCGGTCGTGCTGGCGACTTTCCTACGTTCGATGCCTGGTTCGGCGGGTTCTTGAACTCGCCAAGGCGGGCGCCGTAACCGCGTGCTCGAGCAGGGTCAGGCTCGGGCAGACCATGGTGAGCCGTCGGACCGACGACTCACCATGGGTCGATGCGATCGGTCGGCGTTGACGTGGATCCCGGGTCCCGGACGCCGAATGCGTCGCTGGCTGACGTCGATTCCGGCGTCGCCCCAGGAACGTCAGGGAAGGCGGGCGCTTGAAACCCCTCATGGTGAGGTGTCGTAGCGTTGGTCTCGGCCAGCATCGCGAGGGCCGAAGCGGGTGTCCCACGCCGGACCTGGGTCGGATCGATATGGGCGATCCCGACGTCGGTCTTGAGCGCCTCGTCAGAATGGTGGCAGGCGGCCTGGTGGTCGGCGACGTCAGCCACGACCTTGAGCTCGGGGTTGATCGTTCGACAGTCCTCCGGCTCGCCCATTCGCTCGTACAGCCAGCAGCGCGTGTGGAATCGGCAACCCGAGGGCGGGTTGACCGGGCTCGGGACGTCGCCCTTGAGGATGACTCGCTTGCGCTTTCGTTCGGCCGCGGGATCCGGGACCGGGACGGCGGATAGGAGGGCTCGCGAATACGGGTGACCGGGGGCGCTGTAGAGCACCTCAGGGGGCCCGATCTCCACGATCTTGCCCAGGTACATGACCGCGACCCGATCGCTGATGTGCTTGACCACGGACAGGTCGTGGGCGACGAACAGATAAGTCAACCCAAGGCGGGCCCGAAGATCGGTCAGGAGGTTCAGGACCTGGGCCTGGATCGAAACGTCGAGGGCCGAGATCGGTTCATCGCAGACGATGAACTCGGGTTCGACCGCAAGCGCCCGGGCCACCCCGATCCGCTGCCGCTGACCACCCGAGAATTCGTGCGGATAGCGGCGAACATAGTTCGGGTCCAGGCCAACGAGCTCAAGCAGTTCGGCGATCCGCTCCTGCTTGGCCTGGCCCTCCGCCAGGTGGTGGGTATCCAGGGGCTCGCCGATGATCGCCCCGACCGCCATCCGCGGATCGAGCGATCCATACGGGTCCTGGAAGATGATCTGCATCCGGCGACGCATGCGCCGAAGTTCATCCGGTTTGACTGACTCGAGATCGGTCCCATCGAACCGAACCGTGCCGGCCGTCGCATCGCGCAACTTGATCATGGCCCGCCCGATCGTGCTCTTGCCACAGCCCGATTCGCCGACCAGGCCGAGCGTCTCGCCGCGCCGGACGTCCACAGTCACACCGTCGATCGCCCGTACGCTGCCCTGCGCCGTCTTGAAGACCCCCGACCGGATCTCGAAATAGACCTTGAGATCGTCGACTTCGACGAGATTCGCAGGATCATGCGGCCGGACCGGCTTGGGCTGGGCGCCAGCGGCTGGATTCGCGGTCGCGGTCATTCGATCCAGCCTCCAGGTTCGGTCGCCCAGCAGCGCGCTGAGTGCCCGGGTTCGCGCTCGGTAAGCTGCGGCTCTGATTCGCGACAGCGGTCGCGGGCATAGCTACAGCGCGGATTGAAGCGGCATGCGTCGGGAACGTTGATCAAGAGCGGCGGGAGGCCCTCGATCGTTCGGAGACGGTCGCCCCGAACGTCGTCGATCCGGGGCAGCGAGTCGAGCAGACCCCAGGCATAGGGCATACGTGGGTCCTCGAACAACGTATCGACGGTCCCGGTCTCGACGATCCTGCCGGCGTACATGACGTTGACTCGGTCGCACATGCCAGCCGCGATACCGAGATCGTGGGTGATGAGCAGGACCGCGGTCTGGAACTCCGACGACAGGCGCTGGATCAGCTCCAGGATCTGCGCCTGGATCGTGACGTCGAGCGCGGTCGTCGGCTCGTCGGCCAGGATCAGCTTCGGATCGCATGACAGGGCGATCGCGATCATCACCCGTTGACGCATCCCGCCCGAAAACTGGTGCGGGTAGTCGTTCAGGCGATCGGCTGGGCGAGGGATGCCCACCTTGGCCAGGAGTTCAATGATCCGGTCGCGTGCCGCCTTGGCCGACAGTCCGAGGTGTTCCCGGATCGACTCGCCGATCTGATAGCCGATGGTCAAGGTCGGATTGAGGCTCGTCAGCGGGTCCTGAAAGATGAAGCCGATCTCCTTGCCGCGGAGCTTTCGCATATCGACGTCGCTGAGTTTCAGCACGTCGATCCCATCGAACTTGATCGTCCCCGAGACGATCTTGCCGGGCGGATCGGCCACGAGACGGGCGATCGACAGCGCGGTCACGCTCTTGCCGCAACCGGATTCGCCGACAAGCCCCAGCGTCTCGCCATACCCGACTTCGAAGTCGACGTCATCGACCGCCTGGACGACCCCGTCCGGCGTGAAGAAATGGGTGGACAAACCCCGAACCTCGAGCAAGTGGTCGGCTTTGCGCCCAGCCCCTGCTTCGAGGACTGCCGCGTTGCGCTCGCGC